>CAYTAW010000468.1:0-2799 GCA_964435675.1 uncultured Bdellovibrionales bacterium | reverse complement strand
GTACGGGCTAAGGTCGATATTGTTCGGCGTCTGCGGAGCCGCGCTCCCTGATCCCACATTGAAATACTCATCCTTTTCGAATCGCGTAAAACTTCCGTTCGCCGGCATAGTGGGAATCAATAGCCGCGCGCTGATAATTTGGGTATTTCGAAGATAGGGGGTGTTGCCGTTTGCCGCAGTGCCATTCATCAGTTGAGAAATGCGCGTCGTAAACTCCTGATAGGCGCGCGCCTGTATGACGCCATGTGGGGCGACGCGGTGGCAAATCGATTCGACCGCCGCTCTAAACTTACGCTGCTCCTCTTTGACTTGCATGATATCGAGCGCAAGGAAGATAGCGGCACCAAGCATCGCTAACGATATGACCGCAGCTAGGGGCAGAATGACACCGCGTTGCGAGTTATAGGAGGAGCGGGCCGTCTTATTGTTTTTCATTGTTCAAAATTCCAATCAAAGTCCATAGGAATGTCATAGTATGCCTGATATGAAACGGTGCTAGTTGTAGTCACTTCTTTACCAGTAAGAATTTTTATCAGCGCATCAATTGGCTCAACGAAAACGCTCGCCGGGCGGTATTCGCAAAAAAGCGCGACGCGGTGGTAAATCGTGTTGGTGTCGCAATAGCTTGTCGAGCCGACCCCCGGAGATGTTTGCTCCATCGTGCATGGATTGAGCGGTATGCAACGTAAGCAGCCGGCACCGCCGGATGGTGAAGCGTCGTCGTGAGGGTCACACGGAAAATTCACGGCTGCGCCCAAACTTTTTTTCATCGCTTGCTCGGTAAAGAGAATTGCGTAGATATTGTGAAGAGGCTGATTGCAAAAGTATTCTTCGTTCGGCACTCCTTCAACCCAATCGGTCCAATGCTCGGTTGTTTTATCGTAAGCGGCGATCATTGAGGCGCGTTCGCTTCCGGATGGATTTGCGTTTGAAAATAACAGCCCGTCGAGTGTGGATTCGTAAATGTGATTACAGAGATCATCGATCTTATCGTAGAGCATCCGGTGATCGAGCGTTATCGACAAGTAGCCGCGCACCATGCCGGTACGGAGAGAGTTTTCCATCGCGGAGATTAAGCTGGTTTTGGCGTTATAGATTACCCCGATATACATGAAAAACCAGACGAAGAGCAGCAGCAGAGGCAGGGTAAAGATCAATTCGACGAAGATCATCCCGCGCTCACCTTTTACTATACGTGCACCTTGATAAGTATTCATCTGACGATTAAAAGTTAACAAGGCCGTACGACTTCTTCCAGCTGCTATTATCCGATCGCTCCTGAGCCTGCCTTACGCCACACCTTAAAAAGGTGCAGGTAGCGGTACCACCCCTCATGTAAGAGATTGAAATGGCTTTTCCTTTTATCGTCACAATTAATGCCGATCTGTACGATTCGCTTTCCTCGTTTCTTTAGGTAAACCGCTAGTTCAAGCGTGTGCCCCGTCCAACTATCGAGCCGATCCATATACTCAATAATTTCTGCCCGTTGATATGCTTTGGAGCCAATCGAATAATCGGAGATAGTTAAATTTAGTAGCAGCTGCGTACAAAGAATATAGAGCTGACTACCAAAAATTCGTACCGCCGTTCTCCGTTGATCGCCCATTGTTTTAGAACCGACGACCATCTCGCTATATTTTAAAAGGTCGAGCGCGTAGTCTATGAATATCAAATCGGAAGAGAGATCGGCGTCGAGTGCTATGAAAATGGATCCTTTCGCCTGGCGAACTCCGTGCGCAAACGCGCGTCCCGCGCCGCGCTGCGGGAGCGAATCGAAACGAAACCAGGGATAGTGCGCGCTCAGCCGCCTCCCGATATCAGCTGTTTGATCGACAGAGCCGTTATCGACAGCAATTATTTCATGATCGATCGACCTCTGCTCAAGATAGTCGTGAGTCATTCGAATTGTCTGCTCGAGGATATCTTGCTCATTATAGAGCGGGAAGAATACCGTAAGGAGAGGAGATGTCATCGGCTACGAGTTCTGTTACGAACCGCAGCCAGGAAGTGGCGTATTGGTCGGCGTTGCCGTTGGTTCAGGCCCAGATCCGAGGTCAGGTGGACCGGGGTCGTTGCCATTCGGTGTCGGGGTGGGCGTTGGTGTGGCGGTATCCTGACCCTGCGATTGCTCTGGAGCCGGCGTATCTTCGCCGGTAGCAGTATGGGTTGCTTCCGGAGTCGGCGTGGACGTAGGTCGAAGGGGGGCTGATAGCGGTTTTTCCGCTCCGACAATTATCCCTCCCGCCATGCATGGAGCAGCGACAGTGCAAAATCGCCCACGTAAGTCGAGAGCCCCGACAACAGCGAATATTCTCACAGTCGGGCTGATCGCATACGCTGATGAAACAAGCGAGGGGTATGATGGAACGTCTGAACGCACCCACTGTTTCGCCTGATCCGTCTGAAACATATTGATAAAATCTTGAGTGCAATGGACGCCAAGGCCGTTCGAACTTCGCGTGATCGGAACCGGCGCGTTGCCGGCCATTTCAGTCAAAAGACCATCTTCATTTGCGAGTCCGATGCAGTACGTGAAATCCTCTGGATCCATGCCGTATGACTGAATCATTGGGTTTAACGATACCTCTAATGCCTGTAAAAAATTGAACGCTTCCGCATTGAACGAGTCGGCGTCACTTTCTGCGAGGATTGAAACGCCGTCAGAGCGTAGTGAATTTCCAGATACAGTAACTAATTGGGGAGGTGATACGGAGATTTTTTCGAGCATGCCCGCTTCGATGCTCGATTTAACACCGTGAGCTTGGACTTGCGGGAGAACAAGAGCGAAAAAGCCGCTTA
>CAYTAW010000467.1:0-2810 GCA_964435675.1 uncultured Bdellovibrionales bacterium | reverse complement strand
CACTTGCTATGGGGGATTTACGTACTCCAACGAGGGTTATGGCTCGCTGGTCTGGATTAGCGCTACCCTACTCGCAATTGCGGCGAACGAAAAATCTCCGAAAGAGACTGCTTCAATATTTGCGAGCTTTTCTTTTTTTTCCTGGCTGCTCATCGCGCAATGGCTACCATTCGGAATTAATTCGATGATTCCGAATTATCCCATTTTTGGCTACCTAACTCTCCTTACGCTGGCGCTACTTAGCACGCTTCCCTACATCATCTTCGGACTAGTCGTGGGTCATCTCGGCTGGATAGGAAAGCGCAATCCTCATCCGCTCGCAGCCGCCGCACTACTGTCGCTCCTGGTAGAACTGTGGCCGGCGCGCCTTCCCGGGACATTGGGCGACGCGCTAGTCCGTGAAGTGGCAATCATTCAGATCGTGGATATCGGAGGAACCGGGCTGCTATCATTTCTGGTATACGGCTCTGGCCTCTTACTGAGCAAGTCATGGCTAATTGACCGCACGCGCGGGGCTCGCATGCGGTCCATTGCTTTACTCGCGGCGCTGCTTGGAAGCGTGGTTTGGTATGGGTTCAATCGAATTGAACACTGGAATCCCTCGCGAATCCATTCAGAGCCAATCGACATAGCGCTCATTCAGCCGAATCTGCCCCTCGAACATTTGCGTACTCCTCGCAGTGAGGGGAATTCGTTGACTACGTTGGGGCAGCAAACGACTGCGATAATCAACCAAGAACGCTCGATAGACCTTATCGTTTGGCCCGAAATTCCTGTTTTCTTTTCTCCTCATAATCAGCGAGCAGACAAAGATTTCATCAACGATCTCTTGAAAGATTCGCCCGCTCCTCTGCTTGCAAATGCTGACAGTTTCGAAAATGAATTGGTCTTTGGGCGCATCCCCTTCTATAATACCGTGCAGCTTTATCGCGGCAGCGGCGAAATTGAACAGGAATACCGCAAAATGATTCTCGTGCCCTTTGGCGAGTATCTTCCCTTCGAGGAATGGCTTCCCGAACCCGCGCTCAGATATTTGGGAGATTTGCGGCGCTATGTGTCAGGCGACCGTATGAGGGTAATCAAACTAAATGAGCAGGTTACAATTGGTACGCCAATCTGCCTCGAAGCCCATCACCCGGAACTGATTCACCAGATGGTTCAACACGGGGCGCGAATTTTAATTAATCCGGCAAATGATGCCTATTTTGGCACCACAATGGGTGCATATGTAGATCTCGCGCTGACTATATTTAGAGCGATCGAATTCCGAATTCCACTCGTTCGTGTAACTAATTCTGGAATATCAACAGTTATTGATCAGCGCGGCATGCGCGTTGAAGACACGAACATGCGGCAGTTCACCGCAGAATCTCGCGTAGTGCGCGTCCGGCCCTCAGCGCAACGGTCGGCGTTTGCCCCAAAGGAATTTGGTATTATTCTCCTTTCGCTTATTGCCCTCGCCGGCTGCCGCCGGAGAAGGGCACAATATTCATAATGGTTGCAGGAAGCTCCCCACTACCGAGAAGCTACTGCAAAGAGCGACGGCCGGTCTGTCGCGCCATTTTTATCGCATCGGCCTGCTCACCATTTGAAAATGGGTTGTTCAGGAATGGATAATTACAAACTCGATACGATTGAAAAACATTTATCGTGGTCATTTGGACCACCTTATCGCCCAAGGAGTCACTGATTGTCTGGCGAATTTCGAGGCCAGCCGGTGCACTCGGCGCGTCAAACCCAAGATCGAAATCCCAGGGACCCAGCGCTTTAGTCGCATACCGAATGTGAGAATTATCTTGGCAGAATTTGAAAAACTTATTGGTCAAAGCGTCTGACGCTTCGGTGGTCCGAATCGTCACCCAGAATCGATGCACCCCGAGCTTCACCGCGCGAATGATGTTTCGGTAACAGAGAATAATTTGCTTTTGCTCGAGACGCTTCAAACGATACTCGAGCGTCGAAACCGGGATTCCGTTTGAACGGGCAAGCTCCTTAAAAGAATCGAATGAGGGAGAATTTATTCCGCGAAGTATAATGTGATCAATCTCATCAATCGTTTCTTTTTTACGCTCCTGACCCCAGGCAACGAACGATTCTCCATGCAATTTACTATTTAGGTAATCAGCACGGTAAACCGCCATATCCATATGAATCGCTAGCTGCCTCTCCTTAATGAGCTCGCCCGCCGATTCTTCCAGTCCTCGGCAAAAGTTATTCACTTCCATCGCAGAGCACGCGACAAAAGTAATCGCAAACTGGTATTTTCCTCCTATCTCGCGAGCAAAAATAACTTGCGTCGATTGCGCAATAAATTCTCGGATTTTTTCTATTCGACGAGACTCCTCGGAGGTTAACGAGAACAAGATCGTATAGTACGTAAAGCCTAAGCGCGTCAGATCAATCAAGGGCGCAAAATATATTATCTGCTTCTCACGGAGCGTATCGATTGCATATCGCACAGTGCTCTCTTTCGAATTAATTAATTTGGCAATTTCGGCGACAGAAACGCGACCGTCGAATTGAATTGCGGACAAAACATGATGCTCGATCGAGGTCAATCGAACGATGCCGCTGGGAAGGCGCGACAAAAAAGCACCCTCCGTTTGCTTGGACTTTGCAACGACCATAATCAAATATTTAAAGGCGGTGCAGAACGTACTGCGCACATCGAGGGGGATGCGGGGACGGGAGGGGGCTGCCGCGGGCTTATAGTATATATCAAAACCAATTATAAATCCTTACTCTATCGCAAAACTCTGCTTTCCCTCGATTTTACCCCAACTACTTGATATTGCTTAACTATATAGACC
>CAYTAW010000466.1:0-2811 GCA_964435675.1 uncultured Bdellovibrionales bacterium | reverse complement strand
CTGTCATTCACCGCTTGTTCCCGCTGATGATCGCAGCAAGGCTAAGGTTCAGCGTGTGGTTGTTCCGCTTATTGCGCCGAGCGCCGGAGATGATTCGGTGAGCTATTGCAGCGCAGCCGGTCAATCGGGGCAGGGTGAGGTACCGCCGCTGCGTGAAACCGCCCCGCAAGTTGTCGGTTTCATCGAAACATACCTATACGATTTCAATTTCCGATGGCTGCAAACTCCCACGGGGGTAGAGAATATTTCGTATCCACGCGCTGATTATATCGATGCGCATGGTGCATGGCATCGCGGCGAAGTAATTAAAGATCAAAATCCGCTCGGAGGAGATCCGCCATGATGCGACTCGTAGCGATTACTCTGGCAATTCTATTTTTATGTTCCGCTACCGACAGCGCTCAGGCTCAATATCAGCGGCCGGGACACCAGTACACGCCGACTCCCGCGCCGATGGCAACCGCAACAGCAACCGTAACGCCTATTCAACGGTCTCAACCGACTCCTACGCCGCTGCCGGTCGCCACGCAGAGCGGAGCTTCGTGTTGGACATCGTCCGGGTTTAATGAACTCAGCACCTATTGGAACAATCGGCAATCTGGAATGGTCTGTATTCCCGTGAGAACACCGAGCTGTCTTCCGGGGCTGAACAACAATAAATGCCATAAGTATGTCGATTATGAAGTTGGCGCGGGCTGCGGCGCGGTCGAGGGGCGCATCGCCTGTGAAAAGAGGCCCTTATTCGCCGACCCGCGCAATTATCGAGGCGCGGTCGTGACGCCGAATCAAGCAGGTTTAGTCGATACCGATTAGATCTGAATTATCCAGGCGTCTTCTCCCGCAGGTTAGGCTAAACTACAGAAACAGGTGAGTAACGAGATCGCCTGTTCCATACTGTGGCTTCATACTTTCTCTGCACATATAAGGAATTTGTTCAGCATGGTGAGTCTGTAACCAGAAGAGACCAGAGCATTTCACGCTCGCGTAAGTTGCTCCTGCAGGGCAAAGAGGCGCTTGCCCGGGTTCCATGATTTGCGTCAGCTGTGCAGAGAAATGAATGCGACACTAATGTAAATTCCGTTGGCCAATTTGACAGGGAGCTGGCTCGGGCAGCGGAAAGCGCCGGAGCGTTCAATCCAGTTTACGGGGCAGGGGAAGCAAACGATAACTATAAATAACTCTCAGGATGAAGATCGAATGGATACGCGACATACCGAGCTGTCTTGAAGAGCGGTACTGTGTTTGCATGCAGCAAGCGCTCACCAAAGCCTCGGGTAATATCTTCGATGATGGTAGATGAGGCCGGCGCGGTCGGGGCGTCAAAGCCAATATCAAAATCCCACCCTCCGATTGAGCAGGAGGCGTAGCGGACGAAGGGGTTGGATTCGCAGTAGCGGAAGAACTGCTCAACGAAGGTACCTGTTGAGCCCTTCACAACTACAGACATCCATAGACGCTGCGCTCCCAGTCTGCCTGAGCAGATCAGGTTCCTGTAGGCTAAAATAATTCCCCGGTCTTCCATGCGCTTCAAGCGGAATTCGACAGTCGATATCGGAAGCTCAATTGAGCGTGCGAGTGACGAAAACGATACAAAGTTGGCAGCGGAGATCTTCGACAGGATTAGGTGATCCAGCCGATCTATTTTCTCGATGTCAGTGCTGCCTCCCCAACGAATAGAGCGTGCACGCCCCCGTTCCTGACTGATATAGTCGGCTCGAAAATCAGCGGTTTGAAGGTGCGTCGCGAGCTGTTTTTCGAGCAGAATATCGCCGATAGAATGCTCAAGGAGCTGCATGAACTGCGCAATGCCGGATACCGTCCTTGAAACAAATGCAGAGGCGAACTGAAATTTCCCACCGATTTCACTTGCGTACGTAATCTGAGGTGCTGATGACAAAAAATTCCTGGCTCGCTCGATCTTATCACGATCCTTGGTATTCAAAGAAAAAAGAAGAGTGTGGGTCGTTAATCCCAGTTTTGAAAGATCAATCAGCGGAGAAAAATAGATGATCTGATTCTCTCGCAGGGCCTGAATGGCATAGCGCACGCTTCCCTCTCGAACGGTAAGTGTGCGCGCAATCTCAGCAACAGAGAGTCGCGCGTCAAACTGAATCAGTCCGACGATCTTTCTTTGCAGCGGCGTCAGATCATACCGAGGCATCTGGGCTGCAGCTATTGAAGGGCTGAGGGTGAGGTATGATCCGAGCGGCTCTTCAATCAGGTTCTCAGCCGCTGAGGAATAATGTTTCATCTCTTGAATGGTACGCGAATGGGGGTGCTAATCAAATTTTCTGGTACGCTGCGATAATGGCAGTTTCAAAATCTGTAATAAAGCTCGGAAGTTAACGGGGTTAAGGTAGGTGATACGATTGCTCCTGTGAGAGATTTGTTGATGTGGCCGGTTGGGTGCGGCCAAAGATCTGCTCGCTGCTTTGCAGCTTTACGACGAAAATCCCAGAATCTGCTCAGCATACCTGTTAAATCTGGCGCACCTTTGCGACTTGAAAAAATTACCCTGCCTTCGCTGAAGCGCAATGGTCGTTTCACCCCGACGATACAACCCGTCGGGTAAGGTGATAGCCGATATTCATCCTCACAGATATCCTTCCGCAGTGGTTGTCAGCTTGGCCACTGCCGATTGTGCTCATTTTTCTTCTTTGGTTCCGATCTAGCCTCCGAAAATGTAACCAAAATCTGTTTGAGTCCTCCTGTATTAAAGGAGAAGAGCAGATAGTGAAGATACTGCAGAGAGTTCCGATTAGTCAGTCGTGGTTAAGGCGCAAAATTGGATTCATAGTCTCAGGCCGACCC
>CAYTAW010000465.1:0-2840 GCA_964435675.1 uncultured Bdellovibrionales bacterium | reverse complement strand
TTCGACAACAGTGTCAACGATTTCATCTCGGCAGGTTTTTAAAAAATCGTCGGTAACCGCAGTGCTAAGAAATATTCGCAGTTCTTCCATTTTTGCTATGCTCGAGAAAATAGGGTGACATAGCCAAGCCGTGGCGGCGAAATCGAGGCAGAACCTTCTAACACTTCACATAGTGCGTCACTGACTCAGCATTTGAAGCGAGGCTTTAATTACTTTCTCTTTGTAGAAATACAAAAGCACCGAATGACCTTGCGCGCCGAGTTTGAACTCCAACATCGGCTCGTCCTTTCCCTGAAAATTCCACGTTTTTGTTTCGCTTGGGTTTCCAAATCGCTTTCGAATCTGCTCTTCCGTCTGCGAGGTGAGCCCGTTTAGCCAGGTTTGAGCGGTACTGAGTCCGGTTGACACATCTTGCGGAGGTTCGCTGCACCAGCTGCGGTCAGTCATGGAAAGAATCAAGAAAATTAAGAAGAAAATTTTGTAATGTTTCATTTCGTAATGTACTCCAACTTTCTGAGGTTCGAAAGCGCTTACGTTTTTGAGTTAACTTACCAAAAGACGCGGTAGGGTGTCTGTAGATAAACGTGCGCTCCACCGGTCGCATCTCTACGCTAGAAAGTTGGGGTGTACAAACTGAATCTACCGGCGCTATTTGCGCAATTCGATATTTGCGGCTGCCATTAGTACACCGCAGCGCGAAAATGTAGGAAATTTTCTGTAGAATTATGCGATACGAATTGGTTGAGAAGAGCTGGAGTATACCACCCTGATAAAACCGTCGATGTAGTCGGGAAACGTTACGAATCAGCGGTCTGCTTAAATTTATTGACGCAAACGTTTCTTTTGCCGGTTGACGCGCGCTCGGTTATTCGACCGTGAGCGATTGTTATTAGTGACTTTGTATTTCCAACCTTCAGCTTACGGGCTTTTCCCCCGATCTTTTTAAGAATCGCATCGTCTATTGATATCGCTTGGCGCGAGAGACAGATGGTCGATTTTTTCTCCGCATGTTGAGAAGTCAGGCTAAATTCCGCAGCAGCAGCAGTTGACGTACTGAATGCAATAAGGGCGGCACATATATACGTAATCTCTCTCATACACCATTACCTTAAACGACTTGCCAATGAGGCAGTTAATTGTTGCACCTAACTACTTATATGAATCGTGGCGCGTCATGGGGATGCTTCAGCTGGTCTGTAAGTTGCTGATTCTACAGATCTATTTTAACTTTGAGCGACGAATCCAATGAATCTAAGAGGGGCATCTAATCCCGCAGCAGGTAAGGAGATGGGCCATAGGAAACATGAACGGTTTAAGGAGATCGCTAGTGAAAATGCTGGGTAGCAAAATATCATTTTTCTTCAAGCGACGAATGGCTCTCGAAACTCTGCGCCCATCGTCAACGACTGCGGGCATTCTGGCGGTAATATTCAGTATCCTGCCGTTAGTAACTTATGCGCAAAGTGCAGACTGCTCAATTGATCCTGTGGGAACTCTGGTCAATACGGTTCTCGAGAAGTCAGGAGAGCCAGCGGTTCATCTAGGACATTTGCTTGAGTACTTGAGGAACAACGGTGCTGAAGAGGGCAACCGGGCTGCGGATCAGATTGCCAAAGAGCTCAATATCGTTGAATCAACGCTTCCTGAAATTGAAAGCGCTCTCACGCAAAGTAGCAAATCCAGATCGCTTCGTTTTTCAACCAAAGGCTCCGAGACTCTTGTTTCTCTTTGTAAAGGATTTCTCGCCTCATTCGCCCTTGGCGACAGTTCGGGCTCTAATTCTGCAGCGGAATTTACCGGCAAAGATCTTAACGCCTGCGCGAAGAATCCGCGTCGATGCCATCGAGGTTGTATCTCCACGGGCAACAATCCTCAATGTGGACTGATTCCAAACGGATCAGGCAAGCCAGGTGATTCAGACGAATGTAATTCGAATGTGGAATGTTCGAAGACGGTTCTAGGGTGCTATTACGGGCAATGTAAACCTATGCCCGATAAGAAGGGTGTCTACCGCTGCGCAGATATTTCCGACTGCGAGCGCTGGTCATGCCAAAATGGAGAATGTCAAAAAACCGAGGGCGGAAACCACCCCAAACATCAATGTGAGACCGATGATCATTGTAAGCCAATAAAGCGACTGCGATTTATCTGCGACCATAACGAATGCAGAGCGAGGACGGGAATTGGGTTGGACGATTGCGGCGGGTGTCTTTCCTGCCCCCCTGACCAGGAGATCTTTTATCCGGACACGGAAACCAGACCTATTAAACCAGCCTACTGTCGATGCAAAGAAGGAAAGGAATTGCTTCCTGATGGAAGCTGCGGATGTCCCGCCGGTAAGGAGTGGGTGCCATATCCTGGCGGCCTGCAAGGCCGATGCTTGTGCAAGCCAGAGCTCATTCAGGTAGGTGACAAGTGCGAAGAGTGTCAGCCGCCATTGGTGCCCCATCGATCCGGAGCATCCTGCGTATGCCAAACGGGGAACATGATCAAGGACTCAGAGGGCAACATTTCTTGCGGTTGTCCCGCCGGTACTGGTCAGATTCCCGTCCCCGAGGGGTGTCAGTGTCCAGCAAACTCAGGCATGAAAGGGGGTAAATGCACACCATGTACGGGAGGAACCACCCTCGATCCAAGTAGCAACGAATGTACGCACTGCGAACCACCGCGGAAGTATAGCTTCTCGACGAGATCATGTGAGTGCCCTTGGGGCTCCGATTGGGATGGCAGCGGATGCACATGTAAGGAAGGCACTGCGGTGCAGCCTGACGGAACATGTAAGCGATGTCCATATCCTCAAATCGTCATTAACGGTAAGTGTGAAATGTGTCCAGCCGGAC
>CAYTAW010000464.1:0-2883 GCA_964435675.1 uncultured Bdellovibrionales bacterium | reverse complement strand
GCCGGACAGCACCCGCAAAGTGGAGGAGCTGGTTGTGAATGTGATGTAGGCACACTACCTGATGGCAAAGGCGGGTGCATTTCTTGTAGTTCGCCCGGAGTTGTCCAAGATGGGCAGTGCCAATGTCCGCCTGGATACACATTCTTTATGGGATTATGCCTCAAAAAGCCGTGCGACATAGTAGGCCAGGTTCGGAATGATAACGGCGAATGCTCATGCCCTGCGGGTGAAGAAGTCGTCGGTAATAAATGCCTCAAGACGTGTAAAGATAATGAAATACGACTTCGCGATGGAAGTTGTTTTCAAGTAGAGCCTTGTCAACCCGGCGTCGTGGTCTGTTACAACCCAGATGATGGGAGCAATTGTTCGGGTGATGATAGTGCCCGTGATGATGGAGCGCGCTGCTTCTGCCGAGTCTGTAAAGTGGCGTTATCCTGATTACCGATAATCAAAAAGAACGCGAGAGATCGGTTTTCGTGCGGTAATTGCACTTCGAGTTTCATTTCTTGGAATCAAATTTATTTTTCTGATGTATATCGCCTACGTGTGGAATAACGGCTGGAGCGAGCACTCCGCTGATGTCAACACTTTTTACTTGTTTGATTCTGCTTGTCTCCATATCGAGTTACTCCTACTGCGGTTTTGTCGATCCGCCGGAATATAACGCGTTTCGTAACTATGAATAGGTTCAAGTGCTGATCGAAGGAATATGCCTCACGAGTGAGGTGCCGGTGACGGGACAGTCGTTGAAAGCAGGGGGTTCTGGAGAAATGTTGATTGTTATTGATTCCAGCAGGGATAGGGGCATTGCTGCCCCTATCCCAGTTATCTTACTCAAAGAAAACTAGAGAATTAATCGGCTTTAAGCTTTGATCAACAAAAGGATCATCAAGAGACATTGTAGTGCAAGCCACGGGAACGATGGAGCTCTGTGCTGTTGCTCCATTAAGCACCGAAGCGCATCTATTTTGAAACGCCTCAGTTGCAGCCGCACGCCGTTCGAAATCGGCGTCACTTGCAGTCACCACAATTTCTTCTTTCCGACCATCTGAGATTGCTTGGTACAGCGAGTTACAATCGAGATTAAATACAGCACCGTCGCTCTGCACCTGGTAGTACTCTTCAAGGCAACTCGCCAACTCACCGACAGAAGTTCCACGCTCTTTCAATGATGGATCCTCAAGGTCGCATGCGCCAAAAATTCCAAATTCTTTTTTCTGCTCTGGTGTCCCATTATAACCCTCGCCTGCAAGCGAAGTATTGGCATCAAAGCACTGGGCATTATGCTGCTGATATTCGTCAACCCGATTATACTCTGCCTGACATTCTTGATTTATTGAATCTGGAGTGGCTGCAGCGAATGAGGGCTTAAGTTCTCCAACAATTTCATTGGTTTCTCCATGCGCGCCTGTTTCGAATTTCGATTCATAGCGATAGCGGTTGAATATCGCATAGGCAACTTGATACGAAATTAAGAAACGCGCGTCTCTCTGACTGTCGGTCGCTGCCGTAATAATACGGCCACAAAGCTCTTGTCGGTCCGATTGATTTAATTCGGCTATCTTTTGATTGCCGTCGAGATCGCCGCTAATTCCACCCGTTCCTGAAACGCCACCACCGCAGCCTGACAATAAAAAAATAGCCGCAGCTACTATGAATGGAAGACCTAACCTACCTCTAGAGCCAATATTCATAACAAACCCCAAAAAAGCAGCACTATTGCTGTATAATTTATACAGTAGCATATCACTGGAGCTAAGCAAGTTGATCCAACCTATTATCCATATTTATATAGCATTTGCGGAGTATGTTGAAATTACTGTATAATTAATACATGAACCTTAGTCACAGTACCTTGCTTAATCTTATCCGGCCGCTAACGAGTGTATGCTTGCAAAATGGCATAAAGCTACAGGAACTTTTGCCATCACTAAAGAAAGCCTTTGTGGTTGAGGCGAAAGGACTTCTCGCCGCAAATAAGGTGATTCCCACAGTTTCAAAGTTAAGTTTGATGACAGGATTACAGCGTCCAGATATCACTAGATATCAAGACGAGGCACCACCGGCGCCAAAGCCTTCCACTATCTCACAGATAGTGAGTCTTTGGATTAATTCATCTCGATTTTTAAATCGGAAGGGGCAGCCGAGAGTCTTGTCCTCAGAAGGACGGGACAGCGAGTTCGCTCGTCTTGTTGCCGCGGTATCGAAGGAGGTCTGTCCCTATGCGGTGCTTTTTGAAATGGAGCGAGCGGGAATTATAAATCGCACCGACGATGGGGTACAAATTGTCGGCTCGACTCATCTTGTGTCAAAAAACAAGGAGGAAGGGTTGCGTTTGCTTGGATATGATATGAACGATCTTTCAAGGGCTGTTTCAGAGAACCTAGAATCAGGAGAATCACGTCATCTGCATTTGCGACTCGCGTACGACAATATTCCACCCGAAAATCTATCTGAAATTAAGCATTCGCTCTTAGAGCTCGGCCAAAGATTTATAGTAGAAGCTCAGAAGATCGTGGCAAAATATGATAGGGACACTGTATCGAGCGACAAAATCGGTGCTGAATCTGAAAATAAATGTGCGCGCATAGCGCTCACGGTATTTAGCTATGCGCAAGAGACTAGCCAAAATGAAAAGTAGAACGCAAAGGCATTGAGCGTTTCAGCACCGAGTTCGAGATCGTCGAACTGACATGCTTATCAGGTAGCAGCTTCTATTCTATGAGAAATAAATTGATTCTCAATTTCAACTGTGTAAATCCGTAGCAGGACTACTGGAAATCAGTCGTACCTTATTTCGCTTGAATTTAATATTGAATGCAGGATTTTGATTGAGGACGATATTCTTTAAAATTAGGGTAGCACCACTACTAAAAAATAGGG
>CAYTAW010000463.1:0-2885 GCA_964435675.1 uncultured Bdellovibrionales bacterium | reverse complement strand
TCTCCTCTTTTCGCTTGCGAAATAGTCTGCCGTTTTCTGATTGTTTCAGATAAGTTACGACCCTCAGGTTGGACCGATTTCATGAAATTAAAGAACCTTATTAGGTACCTCATAAGCCTTGTCGCCCTTGTCCTGATTCTCCGTATTGTTGACTTCACGGCACTCGCTACGACTTTGTCTACCCTATCGCTGCCTTATGCTGCCGTTATTGTGCTCATATATGTTTGTGGGCAGCTTCTTTCATCGTTTAAATGGTGGTTACTCGCCCGCTCAAGTGGGATCGATACCCCGTGGAGTCACGCTATTCGCGCCTACTTCATCGGCATGTTCGTTAATATTGCAGGTGTTGGAACAATTGGAGGAGATGTAACGCGAGGAGTATTACTCACCCCTGCTGGCTCTCATGACCCCATACATGCTCGCCTTGTTGGTGTTACCACTGTTGTAGCCGACCGTCTTCATGGACTTGCAGTGCTCTCTGCTATCGGACTTATTGCAGTCGTTGCTTTTGGCACTCAATCTCTTGAACCGTGGCTAGTCTGGGTACTCGCACTCTTCGCAGGAGGAGTACTGATGGGATGGATTATTGGGCCAAAAATCGTGCTTACCGTATTCCCAAGCAATAATCGCTTTAGGGGGAAAATAGAGCAGATTACAAATGCATTTCCAAGAAACCCTCGCACCATTCTAGTCTGTACAGGGCTATCAGTTATCTTTCATCTCAGCCAAATCATGCTTCACAAAGTTATGGGGCTTGCATTAGGGGTTGATCTTCCATGGTCTTTACTCTTTGTCGCGTGTCCCTTCTCAAATATCGTAAGTACCCTCCCTATTTCATTTCAAGGGCTCGGTGTCAGAGAAAATGCATACCGTTTCTTTTTTGTAACAACAGGTGCACTTACAACCGAGCAAGCCGTTGCTTTCGGAGCACTATGGTTTTGTGCAATGACGATCTCTGGCTCGATTGGTGGGTTGCTTGCGATCGGGTCTGAAGATTTCGCACAAGTCACTAATCAAAGAGAAACCGCCCCTCATTCGAATTCATGAAAAGCGTCGCGATAAACCAGCTCCTATTCAAATCAAACACTTAAGTGAGTGACATCTTTTCGACCGATTTATTAGATAACGGAGCATCAAAAGATGCTTGCCATATTACCACTATCCGGTATAATTGGATTAATGGCAATTAAAAGCTTCAAAAATAAGGCTTCCGAAGAGATTAACTATGCTATCTCTTCAAAACAGGGTCGTAAGCTATTGCCAACTGAGCTTCACGAAAAGGCTAGAATTAAGCTTGCACGAATTGGAGCTGCGACGAGTTTGCAGGACTTTAAAGAGCTTAAGGGGAATCGGTTTGAAGCTCTAAAAGGAGACAGAAAAGATGAATATAGCATTCGTATTAATGATCAATTTGAATCTGCTTTAAGTGGGACGGAAAGAATGCTTTTGATGTTGAGATAGTCGACTATCATTGATATGGATAAAGGAGCTTTTATGCGCAAAAATACGCTTCACACAACAGCAGTTCATCCTGGTGCAGTTTTGCGTGATGAGCTCGAAGAAATTGGAATTAGCCAGTCTGCACTAGCAGAGCATATTGGCGTGCTCCCTAAGACTATTAATGAAATTTGTAGAGGAAAACGAGGAATCAGTGCTGAGATGGCAATGAAGCTTTCGCAGGCTCTTGGAGCAACACCCTACTTCTGGTTGAATCTACAAAATAATTGGGAGTTGAGTCAGGTCGCTAGTCCCAAAAAGATTAAACCACTCGCTGCCTAACGATGAAAATGAGCCGCCGTGTAGCAGTCGACTCGATTTGATTGTTATCTTTCCGCAACTTACCACGAATTCTCTCGAGATATAATGATCGAGAGAACTATCGTGCATAGAACAGAGCAACTTATCGAAAAATCTATCTATTTGATCCGAGATCAAAAGGTAATGCTTGATGAAGACCTAGCTCGCCTTTACCAAGTTCGCACGAAAGCACTTGTTCAGGCGGTTAAAAGAAACCTCAAAAGATTCCCTGAAGATTTTATGTTTCAGCTAACTATTGAGGAATACTCCAGTTTAAGGTCACAAATTGTGACCTTAAGTGGAAAAGCCGGAAGGCGCGCACTCCCTTATGCCTTTACAGAGCATGGCATAGCGATGCTTTCGAGTGTCTTGAACAGCGAACGAGCCGTCGATGTCAATATCGCTATTGTTCGAACCTTTATCAAAATGAGACAGATGATTTCTGCCAATAAGGAACTTTCTGAGAGACTCAATAAACTTGAAAAAAGATACGATGCTCAATTTAAAGTCGTGTTTAACAGCATACGAGAATTAATCGACACCAAGCCGAAGCTACTTATTGAGCCTGTAAAAAAGAAAAAATTTGGTTTTGGCAACGATTAGTCTCACTAATTTAGGAAGATAACGGTTAAAGTCAGTCGGGGCGCAAATCTCCCCACCAATGGCTACAAGCTATCACAGAAGCTCCAAATCGCCCACGGATCGCCTTCGACTGGACTTAATCGTTATCCAGCTTTTTGCCTCGACTCGACGATCCGGAGCAAATGGCTAGCAAGAACGATCATCTCGATTCCGTCTTCCACCCCGATTTTAACTTTTCGGTGACTATGCGGGTTTTTGTAGGAACCAATCGCGCCAGCAAATAAATGAGAAAGTGCTTCGCGCTCTGCCTCTACAACGGAATAGTCAGTAAGGGGTCCGTTTTTTGGATCGAACGCCTGTCGCATTAGGGGGACGCCGATAGTGGAATCATGCAATTCTGCCGCTGTCCGAACAGCCACTTCAATTTCTTTGAAGGCTTTGAATACAGCTGCATCGTAGTCGCCCCGAATGAAATCCGATCCAACGACTTGTGCTATGTTCGGATG
>CAYTAW010000462.1:2208-2892 GCA_964435675.1 uncultured Bdellovibrionales bacterium | reverse complement strand
GATTTCCATCCTTCTCTAAGGTCGGCAGAGCGCACTTTTATCATAATCGCTTAAAAAGAATTAACAATTGGATCGACATAGCTGAGAAGCGAGGCAATTCAATAGCTTATCCGACCTTGCCCGATGCCGCTCGAGAAATTCGAGCCGCCTGAGGACTATTCCATCGAGAGTTCCCCACATTCCCGCCCGCTGCGGGGACCTACCTTGGGCGCGGCCACTGTTCGCGAATAATGCGCCAATCCTCTGCGTCTGTCTCCCAATCGCAATAGATCGAGTAGCCATCAACAATGCGGTCGTCTTTGAATTGACTAGCGAGCAAAGATTTGTGGAGTAGAGACGACGCGCCGAGGTCCTCAACTTTCAAATCGCGATACTTGTGCAATTCGGCTTCATTGACAAACGTTCCGAAAGCAAGCTGATACTGGGTCTTCCGTCCCGGCTTCAACTCGCGCACTTTTTTGATATGCATGAGTTGCTGCTCCATGCCAATTTTGTAGTCTTCGGAGTTCTTAATCGATGTATCGAAAAAGATGAAAACAACCTGATCGACATCTTTACGAGAGACTACCTCTCTGAGGGGCACCTCATCGTAGTGAATGAGTACTCGACCGCGCAGACCGTGACGGTGACCGTGACGGATCTACCGTACGTTTTCGAGGCTGCTCGTAGTTTCTTCACGGGGGA
>CAYTAW010000462.1:1311-2198 GCA_964435675.1 uncultured Bdellovibrionales bacterium | reverse complement strand
AAATCATCACCCGAGGGCTGGGCCTTCCACGAAGTGACCTTTGGACTTGTAGACGGAAACACTGTCGACACAAACGCGTTGGGGGCCACGTGCCGAAACTCTGAAAAAAACTTCGCCATATTTGGATGATACCATTCGCGCGGTGTTCTTTTTTCAGTTATCTGCGAGTGCTCAATCACATAGGTGCTCTCAGGTAAAATATACTCGAAGTCGAAGTGAATTCCGGAAACACCGAGAAAATCGATTAATCGCTTTGCCTCCGACGCCGCTCGCTTACGCCACTCTGGATTTTCAAGTAGCACTGAATGATCTTGGAGCCCGCCCACCCATGGAAGAATTCGCAGATTAGGTGCGAGTTTTTTAAACTCTTTTACGGACTGCTGAGCAACGGGCGTGAAGGGATACGCCGGAAGCCCCCCCTTTGCGTCGAACGGTCCAGCGAAGAAATATGCGTATTTTACATTTGCTGCATTGAGGCTGTCAGCGAGGAACGCAATATCGTTTTGATCGAGCGGTTTTTTTGTCGTCGGTTGAAAACCGCGAAAAAAGGTGCTCTGCACCCAGATGGTATTTTCTTGCGGGAGCGCACGCGGTACTGTTGCTGCCTTCACGTCGCAAAAAAGCGGCGCCGCGGACGTAAACAGACAGGTAAATACCAATCCGATTGTGCGCAGCGCGTTTACCATTGGAGACAAAACGTATGCAGAGACGAAATTAATGCGACTTATTCCCATTCAATCGTTGCCGGCGGCTTGCTCGAAATATCGAGGGCGACACGATTAACACCTTTGACTTCATTGATAATCCGATTACTTGTGCGCCGCAAGAGCGCTTCCGGAAGATACGCCCAATCCGCGGTCATTCCGTCCTCTGAATATACCGCACGC
>CAYTAW010000462.1:0-1301 GCA_964435675.1 uncultured Bdellovibrionales bacterium | reverse complement strand
GTTTCCTCATATGAGCGACCATCTCCCATCACGCCCACAGATCGTACGGGGAGGAGGACGGCGAAACTCTGCCAGAGCGAACGCGTAAGATTTTCAGACGCAATCTCTTCTTGGAAAATCGCGTCAGCCTGCTGCAGGATGTGAATGCGCTCTGCGGTAATTTCGCCGAGAATACGCACCGCCAGGCCAGGTCCCGGAAATGGTTGGCGATAGATAACCTCATCAGAAAGTCCAAGGCCCTTCCCAAGCATCCGCACTTCATCCTTGAAGAGCTCCCGGAAAGGCTCAATCAATTTGAGCTTCATGCGCTCTGGAAGTCCGCCGACATTGTGATGCGTCTTAATCGTCGCCGAAGGCCCGCGCACCGAAACGCTCTCAATTACGTCGGGATAAAGCGTGCCTTGCACAAGATGTGTGACATTCGAAATTGCATGGGATTCTCTTTCGAAGACTTCGATAAATACTCGGCCGATAATTTTTCGCTTCTTTTCGGGATCGGTGACCCCTTTTAATTCGGAGAGAAACTGCTCGCCTGCGCTAACTAATTTTACGCGCAGACCAAGTCCTTGCGGACCGAGCCGTTCAACTACTTCCTGCGCTTCCCCTTTACGGAGTAAGCCGTTATCGACGAAAATGCAGTGTAACCGATCTCCGATAGCCTTATGAACCACCACAGCCGCCACACTCGAATCGACGCCGCCGCTGAGTCCACAGATTACGTTCGCATCAGCCGGAACCTGCGCGCGAACGCGCGACACAGTCTCTTCGAGGAAATTTGCAGGTGTCCACTGATTGCCGCAGCCGCATATTCCATGAACGAAATTGGAGAGCAGCTCTTTCCCTCTCGGCGTATGAACTACTTCAGGATGAAACTGGATCGCGTAGTATCCCCGCTTCGCGTCGGCCATTGCCGCGACCGGGCACCCTCTCCCGCTCGCGAGGAGTTCGAAGCCTTCCGGCAACCGCTCGACATGATCGCCGTGACTCATCCAAACGGTCGGATGCTGCTCTTGATCGAATCCTTTAAAAAGTTGATCAGCTTTATGAATCGTCAGCGTAGAGTGGCCATACTCGCGATTAGCGCCGCTGCCGAGCTGACCGCCGAAATGATGCGCCAAAAGCTGCATACCGTAACACACGCCGAGCGTCGGGACTTTGCTCTCGAGCCAGGCCGCATCAAATTCGGGAGCATCGACATCCGTAACCGAGGCTGGGCCACCCGAAAGTATCAGCCCCTTCACGCCGCTTAATTCAGACTGGGAAAACTTTGTGGTACAGGGGCGGATTTCACTATATACGCC
>CAYTAW010000461.1:0-2895 GCA_964435675.1 uncultured Bdellovibrionales bacterium | reverse complement strand
GCATACACTTAGGCGGCGGCTCGCCTAGCTTTCTCTCCGCACGCGATCTTGATCGCTTATTCGATATCTTGGATAAACAGTGCTCTCGATTCAATTCGGCGGGAAAAAGCATTGAGCTCGATCCGCGAACCACTGATTCTGGGCAGATTAAGACACTCAATGCGGCCGGATTTACGCGTGCCAGCTTAGGGGTTCAAGACTTCGATTCCACGGTTCAACGTCTCGTACATCGCATCCAGCCCTTCGAACTCGTAAAAGAAGTAAATGACAATCTGCGCGAGAACGGCTTTACCAGCGTGAATTTCGACCTTATTTACGGACTTCCAGGGCAGACCGTGGGAAGCATCTCCGAGACTATTAACCGTGTGATTACCTTGCGGCCAGATCGGATAGCGCTTTACGGCTATGCCCATGTGGAATGGAAGGCGCACGTCCAGAAGGCCCTGGAAAAGTATTCGCTGCCAACTCCGATGGAGCGCATCACGCTTTTTTGCCATGCGGAAAGACTTCTAACCGAAGCCGGCTACATCCCCATCGGTCTCGATCATTTCGCTCTTCCAACGGACTCGCTCGCGAGTGATACCCGCAAAAGAAATGTTCGGCGAAGCTTTATGGGTTATACGTCATCTCCTTCGCGGCAAACCCTCGGAATCGGGGTTTCCTCGATCTCCGATATTGCGGGCGTACTCTACCAAAACTACACAAACCTAGAAGCGTATTCCGAAGCAGTGCGAAATGGCCGACTTCCCGTCGGAAAATACAAGGAAAAGACCAGCGACGATTTAATCAGAGGGTATCTGATCGAGCGAGTGATGTGCCAGAACGGAATCCGCTTCTCCGAGATCCCCAGCGCTATCAGGAAAAACGCCGAGGAAATTATTGCGCGTTCCTTGGGCCAGCTTGAGACGCTGGCAATTGACGGGATTGTGGTTAAAAACGCGGACGAGATCTCGGCAACGCCCACCGGACGTTACTTTCTTCGATCGTTTGCCGCTGTTTTCGATGCGTACTTACCCACGAAGGGGCAATCGGCGTTTTCGAGCTCTGTATAATAGCGCAAACTTGAGTAATGTATTCAGCTTTAAAATTGATGGATATACACGCTACTCATGATACCATCCGGCTTGTGGGTATTAGTGAGGCCGTCGCCATGTCAGCCCTTCCTGCCAATGCACCGAAACTGCCGGCAATGAGTGAAGCTCAGCGTCAGTGCTTGCTTCATATTCTTCGAAACAACGCAGCCGCGCTGCAAAACACCATCGCCATGCTCGAGCGCGAAGAGTTCTCGCCCTCGCCTACCGACTTGGCGAATTGCGTACATGGCGTTGCGCAATCACTTGCCCAAATGAGTAGCCGATTTGAAACTGGTAGCTACTGCTGCTTGGCAGCGGAGCAATGTGAATTTGTGGAATCGTTTGTCGGCTGCGGGCCTCGTAAGGAGCCTACAATAAACGTCGAAGCACCGCGTCGGCGCTCCTGAAGTCGAGATCCTCACGTCTCCGAGCGTCATAGGAAGATAGCCGCACACACCATTCATCAATCACTTGATACCCGCGTTTTTCTCGGAACTATGCGCTAAAAGTGCGCCGCTTGATACGTCATTACAAAGTCAGTCCTGCAATGGCGCGTAACGTAAGTATTTTTCCGATTGTTCAAATACTCACCATACACAAGACGGAACTACTGCCACTACGTGGGGGGATATTTGATCCAGAGGTAGTCCGTTATGCCACTTACTTCTATTTCTTCCGCATCACGCTCAACAGAACTAGACCAAACTGGTTCAGCGGAGGCCGAGCTGAATGGTACACTACCACCGGTTCCGCTGCCCGCTGCCGAACCCACGGCGGTTCCAATCTTCAAGCGCCCCATTTTGCAAGTCTTGCAACTTTCTCCGGCGGATGCCTCTGCCGCGACAACAGATCAGCAAGCAGCGCCAGCGACTGTACCGCCGCGTGCGCATGAGCCGAGCACTACTCCCGAAATGTCGGATGCGCCCGTAACGGTAATATCGAAAAATGGCGCGCACCCACCTTTAGCGGACAATATTGCGGATATCCGTCAAAAGTACAGCGCGCCGGAGATCGTCGACAATCTGCGTGAGGCGATGCAGCGCGTAAACCGTCTAGTAGTGGGGCGAGAGGACCTCGTAGTGCAGACTATGTATGCGTTGCTTTGCCGAGAGCACCAATTGATATACAGCCGCGCCGGCCTAGCAAAATCTATGTATGCGCGCGCGGTATTCGACCAGTTTACCGACGCTTCAACTTTCAACGTGCAGCTCACCAAAGGAACGACCGAAGAGAGTTTGGTTGGAGCGATAGATATCGGCGAGTTGAAGAAAGGAAGCATCATCCACAATACCGATGGGACAATAGTCGACGCCGATTTGGCGTTTCTCGACGAGCTTTTCGACGCAAACGATCCGGCGCTCCGTTCAATGCTCGGAATTCTCAACGAACGCAAGTTCCAAAAGGGAAAACAACAGGTGACAGCCCAGCTTCATACAGCAATCGCCACCTCGAATTATCTGCGCGCTAATGACGTTACCGAAGCGGTCATCGATCGATTCCTATTCCGTTCGGTGCTCCTTCCCGACCGAGATCCTCTTAATATGCTCGAGATTGATCTCTGCTACGAGGGCGATTTGCGGCATACTGTGCGCGCAAAGCCCGGCAAACATCTGACAATCGATCAACTCGATTATCTTGCCGATATTGTCGAGAACCGCGATCCCGCACATCGCATCACTGCGCCGCCGAGTGTCCTCTTTTTAAAGAATATCATTATCAACCGCTTCGTCGATGCGGTGAATATTGCACGTGAAGATACGGATAAACCGCTTCTATACATTAGTCCACGCACGACTGCCAAAGCCCGCGATGTACTCAATGC
>CAYTAW010000460.1:1533-2907 GCA_964435675.1 uncultured Bdellovibrionales bacterium | reverse complement strand
TCGCGCTGCGTTTCTGAGATGGCCGCCGGAGGAAAATAGAGACAGAAGCCCTCTGTTACTTTTGAATATTGATTGACCAGTCGAATAAGCCGCGCCCCTGATTCAACTGCCTTTAGTATATAATCACTGGTATAGCGCGTGGTTGTAGTACCACCGGCTGACTTGAGTTTGTGAAAATCTGTCCGCTCCCCGGCAGCGAAATTAATCACTGCCTGACCTGCTATCCGAGCACACTCTTCAGCGATATCCGAAGTAATTGTCCTGTTCGAATAAATTCTATTGACGATTTCATGAACTTCTCCATCACTCACAGCACTCTGAACCAAGAAACTCATCAGCTTGCCTCCGCGCTGTTCAAGCGTCGAAGTAAGGCCTCGAAGGGCCTCATTGTGCGAATGCCGTGCTATGTCGGAAAGACCACTCATAAATTCCTGGAGACTCTGAACAAGCGGAATTCCGGCGACCCTCTGCTCGTCAAAGCGGTTACCTAAGGTTGTGGGTACCCATGGATGAGTACGGGAAAGTTCTTCAAATATGGCTGCTGTAATTTCGGTGAATTCGCGAAGGGCTGTCGCAATTGCACGGTGGTCAGCAAGCATGCGCTCGAATATCGGATCATCACCAGTCAGAGCACGCATATTTTCGCTTGTCGGATTTTTAGCAAGGTACTGAATTTGACTAGCGGAGTGTGCTATTCCACTCTCAATAAGCTGTGTTTCTACCTGCTGCGCAATTCGACTGACCGGTTTCATGAGATCGCTAATTCGCGAAGGAAGGGCGCGATCAACAAAGGGCGGGGGCAGAGGCGCGCCAACCTGCGCTGCTCCCGTAAAAGGAAAGATCTCCACATACACTGCACCCGGCTTATCGGCAGGCGTAAAGATTAATGAATTAACATGTTCAATCTCGCGGATTAGCTTCGTCTCTTTCGGATCGTAGGTAACGTCTATTGCCGTGACCAAACGGTAGATCGACCGCTGCAGCTCGCCATCCTCGTCTTTCGCCTTTTCTACCTTGAGAATCTCGCGATGTCCGATGATTTTTCCGTGAGCATCCTTAAATCTAACAAGCCCACCATGATCTTCAAGACATCCCCAAGCAGGGATTGACTCCGGTATTGTTTGCAACTCTCTACCAGAGAGCGTTTCTGTTGCTACATTTCCGCTTCTCTCATACGAGTTCCCTGCAAGAACTTCTGCTGGATAGATCGTTCCATCGGCGCTCACCAGGCTTCGACCTTCCCCTTGCTCGCCTACGACTGCTAGCGATTGCCCAGCACATTTAATAATTTCTCCCGCCGGCAGGTTTTCAATCCGATTCAGACCGGAGAAGAGTCTGTTTGCGATTTCACCTACCTGTTCACCTGAGAGAGAG
>CAYTAW010000460.1:0-1523 GCA_964435675.1 uncultured Bdellovibrionales bacterium | reverse complement strand
AGAGAAAGCGCCTAATGATGCTGCGGGAATCTCCCGCTCAACCGTGTGCGCCCGATAGAGATTCTTGGCGATAAGTTGCAGCGTTTCGACAATTGCAGGCATAACTGGATTGAGTGCCGCTGTTGAAGAACCCGGGAGATCTAGTGACTGAATGTTCACCGCCAGATCGGCAAAATCGAGTGAGTGAATCCTTTCATGAAAACGGCTCGCTTTATCATCCTCTGAAACCCTCTGCGATCCATGCCGATCCGAGAAACGCACTAGTTGCTCGAGGATGCGGGAATCGTGAATGGTTGCAATCGCATCATCAAGTGCATGGCGCACCGCTGGTGCCAGCGCTTCACTATTTTTCGAGGCCTGAGCCAGCCTGAGTTTGCCTTTGATTATCGCGAGCAATCCCTGCTCTGTCTCCGCCAATTGCTCCAACGCGTGATCGCCAGATGGTACATGCAGACTAATATCACGCAATACACGCTTTAGCCCCCCTGAGCTTAGTTTTGCCGGTACGCAGTTGAGGCTGGATCCTGAACGGGCCAATTTGTCTGAGAATCCTCCGCTCCCCGCAAGCGGAATGATGTGAATGCGGTCACCAAATTGCGCGCTCAGCAGACTCTGCGTTTCGCGATATTCGAGTTCAGTGGCTTTACCACCACCTGCCATAATAACCGTATAGCGTGCGTTGGGATTCTGACGCAGGAATGAATCGATGGTCTGTACCACTCCCTCTGCCTCAGCCAACCAGACATTTTCTTTAAGAGTTGGGAAGACTAGAGCCTGCTTGAGAGATCGTTGCATCGTAACCTGATGATCAGTCTCACTTCTGCCGAGAACATCAAGCATGTCAGCAGTCACGATCGACTGCCGTCCGATCGGCAAAGTCCCATAGACATCGATCATATTTCCGTAGAGACTGCTGCGGAAGGAAAGGTGCTGAAGCGGCTCAGCTAGGCCGGGAATTGAATCCAGACGCTCACCGGGAGAAGAGATCTTAAAGGTGTCGTTTCCTCCTATCAGTACAGCACCCACATCCGATTGCCTCAGGGCTTTAATCAGCTGGCTTCGTACCATCGAAACGATCGAACTTCCCGGAAGCGAGCCAATGATCCTGACGACATGCGGGAAGCTGTCATTAAGACGCTCAATCACATGTTCGCGAGCGCTAGACTGAGTTACGTCATAGCATTTGGTATTGCCAATAATAAATTCAGCGCTCGAATACTGAGCTTCAGGTAGGCTACCTGAGACAGCCCCGTTTGCCGGCTGGCTTATATTGGTCAAAATACTACTCATCAGTACTGGATATGCTGGTTTCTAGGCGCGGAAGCGCATTTGATCCGCCCGCCAAAGATGCAGACGCCAGGGGGGGCCTCCTGCCTTGGTCTCGCGCGCACTTTCTGGAGCGCAAACCTCCGTAATTACGAGCTATTTTATGAAGACTACTTCCGCTCACCAGCCCATTCCATCCGATGGCTCCTAGCTCTCCTTTGACGCTAGTTTCTAGTAACGCTCAGTGTCTTCGTTGA
>CAYTAW010000459.1:0-2917 GCA_964435675.1 uncultured Bdellovibrionales bacterium | reverse complement strand
AGTTGCTGGACCTGGTGTCTACATATGCGACGAGTGCGTAGATCTTTGCAACGACATTCTCACTGAAGAACTTGAGAACAACGGCTCGTTCTCGCCCCGCGCGAAATTGCTTGCGCCGAAAGAGATCAAAGAAGCGCTCGATGAATACATCATCGGACAAGAGCACGCCAAAAAAGTTCTCTCGGTAGCGGTACACAATCACTATAAGCGCATTCACAATAACCAGAGCGCGCGCCCCGATGTTGAACTGCAAAAATCGAATATCCTCCTACTCGGACCTACCGGATCAGGAAAGACGTTGCTTGCGCAGACACTCGCCCGCATCCTGGACGTTCCGTTCACTATTGCCGACGCTACGAGTCTGACGGAAGCAGGATATGTTGGTGAAGACGTTGAAAACATAATCGTCAATCTTCTCCAAGCGTCCGACTACGATGTAGAGCGCGCACAGCGCGGAATCATCTACATCGACGAAATCGATAAAATTGCCCGAAAAAGCGATACGCCATCGGTTACTCGCGACGTTTCGGGAGAAGGTGTTCAACAAGCGCTGCTTAAACTGATCGAAGGCACCAAAGCGAATGTTCCCCCGAAAGGCGGACGCAAGCATCCGCAGCAGGAATTTATTCAGATCGATACGACGAACATTTTGTTCATTGTCGGCGGCGCATTCGATGGAATCGAGCGCATCATCAAACAGCGGACAGGCAAGAAGTCTCTTGGCTTCGGCGTCGCTGCCACGAATAAAGATCAAGAAACTGATTCATTCGCCGAACTAGAGACGGAAGACCTGCTGAAGTTCGGAATGATCCCTGAGTTCGTGGGGCGTGTTCCAATAATCGCGGCGCTCGACGGCCTCGACCAAGAAGCGCTCGTCACTGTTCTTACCAAGCCACGGAACGCGCTTACCAAACAGTACCGCCACCTGGTAGGAATGGACGGCGTTGATTTGACCTTTACCACTGAAGCGCTCGAAGCAATTGCAGAGAAGGCCCTCGAGAAGAAGACCGGCGCTCGCGGACTGCGTTCGATCATCGAAAAAGCGATGCTCGAGCTGATGTATGACATCCCGAGCAATGACTCAATCAAAGAGATAATTATTACGCCGGAAGTAATACGCGATGGTCAGCAGCCGGTGCTAGTTCACCATAAGAAAGCGCTCGCGGGATAACCGCGGCACCTATTCGTCGCGAAACTGATCCATTACATCCCAAATAGAGGAATAACCTTGCTCGTAGGCGTGCATTAGGTACTGGACACGCTTTTCAGAAGAAAGCATCATCCAGCGCCTCGGGGCGCGCATATCATACTTCGCGCCGATTTGATTGTCTTCAAGCTTGTCTCGCTCTTCAATCTTCCTCCGCAGCTCCCGCTCCTCAGTGGCTTCACTTCTACTATTTGAGCGGCGCGCATGCTTCGGCTGTGGAGTCTTCGACGTGGCAATTCCATGCTCTAACGGCGCTGCCTCTTCGAACACGGTATCCTCGGGACCACCACGGACCTCCTTCGGCTCGTGATCAAACTTTTTCAGCCCCATCTTATCTGAGCCAACCGAGAGTACCTCTTTACTCGCTGGAAGCTCCGGCACGGCCGCTGTCTCGTCCCCCTCTTTTGCGGGCCCTTCAATTTCATCTTGCAGGTGATTCCCGTCAACCGGCGCCACATCAATCATTTGGCCGGCACCCATGGCCTCGGCTTCAAAAGGTGGTTCCTGCTGCCGCACCGGATGAATGTGGGACTCTTCAGTGACCCGCTCGAACGTGTCGTGAGAAACCGGTTGGACTATTTCCGGAGCCGGAAGCTCGAGCTCGCTGAGCGCGTCTATCCCCCGTTGCTCACCGGGGTTGGCAAGGAATGGAGTCGCCCCCTCACTACCATCACTTTTAGTACGAGGCTTTTCCAATCTGACGTTACTGTAATCGCCGCCACTCTGAGTGGCATCCTTAAAATCTAGCGGCTTGAATTCTCTCCGCTCATGGAGCAGATCAATCAGTCTTCCGATCGGACGTTCGCCACGATCCGCAAAAAAATGACCGAGCCACTCGCTGAACGAAATTGACGGCGCTGGTTCCGGCTGTTGACGTGTTGCGCGCCCGACTCCGAGATCAATGCCGACCTGTACCAGCTCGCTTACGGTAATTCCCGGCAACGTCCTCAACACCCGGTTAAGTGAACTCCACGCTTTGCCGCGCGCCGAATTACTCTCGAATCGCTCAAATTTTTTTAGCTCTACTATTTGTTCGAATGTCGTCAATATACGATCGTCGTTAGGTTCGACTTTGCGATTTAAAAAAGTTAAATCGGCCTGTTGTATTTCACGGGCGAGCCACTGCGTAAATTGCGGCTGCTTTTCGCACAGTGCTCCAACGACTGAGCGGTAGCTCACTGGTTGCCCGCTCTCCAATTGAACTATCAATTCATTCTTCAAAATGGCGAGCCGCCCTGCGCGACGTTCTTTTCCTGCACCAGCACTCTCAAAAATGACCTCCATCATCGGCCGCAGATTCGAATTTGTGGAACCGAGATTCAAAAAGAACCTTTGATATGCGCTGATCCCAATGTCCACTTGCCCCGATACCTTAGAAGACCAGAACTGATTGCGGTTCTCAGCAACTTCTTCGCACAGCATCGTTACCGCGCGCTGGACTACGTTCATTTTGGTCGCGTACATATCCGCTATCTCAAGGCGCGCCTTTGCTTCGATAAAAACGGGGATTGGCTCCGGGGAGAATAAATCGCGCAAAACAGAAACCGGTGGAATAAAGCTTCCGCTAAGCAAATCGCGGTAACGCTGAACTCCTAAAACGCCGGGCGCAAGCGCATCACGAGCATCAAAACGCCGCATGCTCTCCGCGAAATCAACGGTATCGACATAGGGAGAAATTCTCTGTTGAACCGCAATAGCGCGCTCAAGCAT
>CAYTAW010000458.1:0-2931 GCA_964435675.1 uncultured Bdellovibrionales bacterium | reverse complement strand
ATCTCAGTAGAGACGCTCTATTTTTTTCCGGTACAAATTCGGGACAAGTTGTGGGTAAAAAAAGCTCTTTTCCACAGCCCACTCTCTAGTCAACAGATGAGTCAAAGTTTTCCCCGGCTGACCCCAAGAAATCCACAGGTTTTACCGGGAAAAAGTTAATAGATTTATATTGTTATGGTTGTTATTAACAAATCAACAACTTCGCCGTCGCTAAGAGTATTTGCGAACGTGGGGTTTGTTTTTTAATGCTCAGAACTGGATATGTTTTAGAGCGGGCCGTGCTTCAGGGAGAGACTAGCTTCTTTTCAATCCCCTCCACTGCTTTGGCTAATTCAACATCCTTCTTAATCTTTACGGCAACTACGTTCGCTGCGTGAATCACACTCGAGTGATCGCGACCACCGAACTCAGCACCAATTTCTGGATACGACGCGGTAGTATGCTTGCGACAGAGATACATTGCAACATGTCGCGGCAAAGAAAGATTTTTTGTGCGGCGCTTCGAGATCATTTCGGATGTTTTTATTCCAAAATGGAGAGCGACCGCCTTCTTAATATCTTCAATCGAAAAATTTACGTTGCGCGGCTGCAGTAAGGGGCGGAGAGCGGACTCAGCGAGCTCAACTGTGAGTGGGACATTTTGCAAACTGCTCATCGCGTTTATACGCGTTAGCGCCCCCTCTAGCTCGCGCACGTTGGAAGAAATGTTATCGGCGATCATGTGTGCAACGTTTTCGGGAAGCTCGAAATTATCGAGCGATGCTTTGCGCTTAAGAATCGCGACGCGCGTTTCAAAATCGGGGGCTTGAATGTCGGCCGTCAGGCCCCAGGAGAATCTTGTTTGTAACCGCTCTTCGAGACCGGGAATATCAGAGGGAATACGATCCGATGTGATTACAATTTGATGCTTTGCATTATAGAGCGCATTGAATGTATGGAAGAACTCCTCCTGCGTTCTTTCCTTTCCGCGCATGAATTGAATGTCATCGATTAACAACACCTCAATGTTGCGCATTTTGCTCTTGAACTCTTCCATCTTGGCGTATCGCAGCGCGATGATCAGTTCGTTCGTGAACGTTTCTGACGACATATAGACGACGCGACCGTTTGGATTTCGTTCGAGGTATAGGTTCCCTATAGCGTGGAGAAGATGGGTCTTCCCCAACCCTACACCGCCGTATACGAAGAGTGGATTATAACTTCGTCCCGGATTTTCTGCGGCGCGTAACGCGGCGGCGTGGCAAAATTGATTGCTATTTCCGACCACAAAATTCCCGAAGGTATATCGAGGGTTTAACCCCACAGCAAGTGGGCCTTTAGGGGCTCCAGCCGCGGCCGTATTGGCGCTGAAGAATGTCCTATTTTCATCGGACTGTTTCGCGCTCGCCTGCGCGGCGGGAATTTTCTTAACTACAATGTAGGGAGAATCTTTGACGCGGCGCCCCCCTTCATCCAAAACTAAGGAGAGCTTAATCTGCGGAGCTTCTTCGAGGGTTAGCGTTTTCTTGAGCGTCACTGAAAATGCGCTTTCAATTTTTTCGCGCAGGTAGCGATCGACATATGAACGAAGAAAAGAGTTCGGAGTAAGCAGAACAAGACTTTCGAGAGTGGTACGTGTTAAGTCAATTTCGAGCGGCTCGATGTAGGCGCCGAAGACGTGTGCGTCGAGCGATTGCTTGAGTAGTGCAACGCTCTCTTGCCACACATCGCCGAGAGCTTCGTTATTTGCGCTCGCGTTATCGGAGCTGCCGTAAACCGATACTTCTTCTGCTGCAGCGTCATCGAGAATAACAGCGTCTGCATCAAGAGCGCCGTACGGCGGTAGAATGCTTTCGTCCGTTTCGTTTTGGAGAATACCGTTTGCTGAAACGATACCCGTTTCTTTTGCGATTGTGATCCCGTTTGTTTCTACGGGAAGGGGTGAAGCGGTAATTTCATGAGCGATAACATCATCGCCGACTAAAATCTCACTTTGTGTTTCGTGCGAGCCTTGGATCGTCATTCGTCTATCGCTTAAGAGGATGAACTTTATATGCAGGCCGAAAAAACTTTACAAGAAAATTTCAAAACAAAAATTAACTTTCTCCTAAAGCAAATGAAATCATATTCTTTGAACGATAAAATTTTTCTTACTACAAGTGACCTGAAGCTAGAGATATTGATCTGGAACGGAATCGAGCGTGTCCGCGCGCAGAGCGGCGAGCGCTCTGCGGCAGAAGGTCGGAAAAACCGGGAAAAAAATCGGCAAACGAAGCGCTTTATCCGCCACTGTTGGCGCGCTGAGGATAATGTTTACCCCCCGCGCCGTTCGTGGTACATTTTTTCCGCTTTGGCGCTTTGATCGAATCCGAATATAAAGTCGACTCATGGAAGGACACCCAACATACCTCACCCCGTTTATAGCAGACAGCAACTGGCAGAAGTTTATTTCGGCGGTTGCGCTCGGATGTTTACTAATCTGTCTTGGAAAATATATCTCACGCTCACTGCGCATCCGCGGAACCGGCGCCGAGAACCTAATCCCGGATAAAAAAATCTCGATAGCCGGGGTATTCGAGGTCTTTTTTGAACAATTCGTCGCTTTTCATGACTCCATTGTTGGGAAAGAGGGTCGCAAATACGTTCCGTTTAGCGCTTCTATATTTATCTTTATTTTTTTGGCCAACTTAATCGGTCTAATCCCGGGCATGCCGGCAATTACGACAACCGTTTGGGTTAACGTGGCGATGGCGTTAGTTGTTTTCGTCTACTTTAACTTCGAAGGGATTAAAGCAAATGGTGTTTTAGGGTATCTTCTCCATTTTACTGGTGGTGTATTGGGCGGTGGTAAGCCGAAAAATATCCTTATATACGTCCCTGTGCTCGTGCTTGCTTTGCTTATCTTCTCGATTGAAATATTGAGCACATTTCTGCGCATTGTGACGCTCAACC
>CAYTAW010000457.1:0-2958 GCA_964435675.1 uncultured Bdellovibrionales bacterium | reverse complement strand
GTCGAGAATTTGTAACCCTTTGTGTAATCGAACTTCTCAACTGCGCGGATCAGATCTTCACTATCTTGCGCAAGCATATCGAGTTTTGCCGCTTTATTTTCGGAAGGAACGTAGACATCGCGTTTCAGCGCGACCTTACCTTCACGCTTTTCCACGGCGCCCGAGCTTTCGAGCCCGAATAATATCGTATAGTGACTGACATCAGCGCTGATGGAGCGGACAAGCTCGGAAAACTGGCTGTCGAGCCCTTCATAGGTCAGCTCCTTCGCCTTTCCATCTCTTCCCTTGTACTCTGGATTGCTTTGCCAAACACCGATCACCCGAGTAAGGAGGTTAGTGGTACTGCGCACCGCTTGATTTGGGTCTTGAATGCGCTTTATGTCCTTGCGCTGCAATCCCGTAATTACCGAGGCCCGGCTAACGGTGAAAGGCGTTTCACTCCTCTTAATCTCCTCCTCGGCATAGCGCACGAACGCCTCTTTCATATACGAACTAAGCTCTTGAAAGCGCAGCCCATGCCGAATCGCCAGTCTAACTACTGGATACAGCAGCGCTTTCACCGCATTACCTATGATTGAGCTTTCCTGCGTCATAAAGGGTTATCTACCCTGTATTATAATTTGCTTAAGTTTTATATGCAAATTATAATGAATTTATACAGGGTATTTTACCCTGTAAATGTAGTTTAACAGAGGTACCATGAAATACGCAAGATTGATCGCCGTAAATTTCCTTTTTATCGTAATTCCAGCGTTGGTCGGCTGCGGCGGGAGCAACTCTGCGGGAAGTTACACGAGCTCGGTTAACGAAGTGTCGTTTCGCGACAAGACAATCGAGCCTAACGCGCAAACTACCCTGCGCATTCATTTCGACCCCGGCGCGGACATCACTGGATTTGATTCAGACGGAGAACCCTACTATCGCTCGGAAGCCTTTGCGATAACGGTCTTTGTTCCCAATGACGTACTTTTTGTTAGCAACGGTTCTCGCCTGAGCGAAGACCTTTTCGGTGATGTGCTCTTTGGAAACCCGGACCCGAAGCAGCCGATTGAAGATGGAAGCTGTGCAGACGGAAGAAGATACGTGCGTTTCTTCTTCGACGAAAACGAGCTGACTGATTCGCTCAACACTTCGCTCAGCTCCATATATTTAAAGATCGACGTTATCGTTCCTCCCTCAGCAAATGGCAAGCTGGCTGGAGCGAACATTTCGTGGTCGAAAAACGCTTGTGAAGAAACGATCGAAGAACGCACCACGATTGTCGTGCGAGATCGGTAATCCAGTGTTTCCTGCCCGGACGCCGCAGTTTTATCGAGCGGCGGCGCTTGGGGCGGGACGCCGACCGGTATGTACACACCGAAACCCTACGTGATTTGTCGCGGTCCCCGGCTCTCCTTTTCCGCGCGTACCAACCATATACCGCGTGCAATACTGGTCAGTGCAAAGAAAAGAGCCACCTCTTTGAACTCTCTTCTTTACCGAAGGCTCGGATGGATCAAAAGTCGAGCCAGGACCGCGAGGATTATCCGCAATACCGCCTATCTCGGCCAAGCGGGTGTAATAATCCGGGCGATACCAATCACTACACCACTCCCATACGTTCCCCGCCATATCGTAGAGCCCGAATCCATTTGGTGGGAACGAGCGAACCGGCGCAACGCCGGTAAATCCGTCTTCACCGCTGTCCCGAATCGGAAATTCCCCCTGAAAGGTATTCGCCATATACTTTCCATCTTTCTTAAACTCATCGCCCCAGGCGTAGGTTTTGCCGGTAAGCCCTCCGCGCGCCGCATATTCAAACTCCGCCTCGGTCGGCAGGCGTTTTCCCGCCCACTGACAGAAAGCTTCCGCGTCAGCAAACGTCACTTGCGTAACGGGAACATTTTTGAAACTCCGGTGCCCCTCTTTCAATCCGTCGGGCCTTCTCCACTGCGCTCCCGGAACATACCGCCACCAAAGGTACGGGTTATCAAGCGATATCGGCCGCGGAGGCGAAATAAAAACAGCCGCGCCAGGAAGTAAATTTTCGGGATCTGCCGTGGGAAATTCTAACGCGGCCGGCGACCGCTCGGCCGTAGTGATGTACGCGGTAGCAGCAACGAATTTCGAGAATTCCTCATTTGTTACTTCCGTCTCGTCCATCCAGAAACCATCGAGCCGCACGCGGTGAATCGGCTGCGCGTCGTTAATCATCCGCTGTGATCTGTCCACCGGACAGCTCGTCCGCGTAAGATCCAACGATCCCATAGAGAATTCGCCCGCCGGAATCCACTTCATGTTCGGCGGCGCGTCCCCCTCTGGGAGCCTGGGATCTATTTGCGTCGGGAAGAATTCAGTGGCCTGGGGCGGCGAGGCCGCATTCGCTTCTCCGCAGGCGAGCGTCAAGCAGAGGACGCTCGCCCATACGTGTGCGGCAATGATACCTGCCCTGTTATGGCTCAGCATTAAAATACTGATCGTCGGAGGGGAGAGCTGGCGCGGATGGATGACCTTTCGCGGCCTTCATCGTCTCGACAAGAAATAGCGGTTTTGCGCTCTCTTTCGCGTACCCCTCGATCTTCTTCTGAAGCTCGGCCACTTTTTCCGGATATGTTTCCGCTAGATTCGTTTTTTCGCCCGGATCATCGGCAATATTGTAAAGTTCTAGCGCCGATGGCAGCGGCGTGCGCCAAATCAGCTTCCAATCGCCGTCACGAACCGCGCCGCGAAAGGGTTCAACGTTATAAACAAACTGCGAACGGGGCGATTCCGCTCCCTCACTTATCGCGCTCCAAACGTCAAATCCGTCACTTGGTTTATTTTTCTCCAATGACCCTCCAACGAGCTTAGCGAGGGTAGGATACATATCAACGAGATGAATCGGTTCGTTTACCGTTCCTTCTTTGATATGCCCCGGCCAGTTCGCAAGGGCGACAACGCGAGTTCCGCCTTCGTACAGAGAGCCCTTACCGTCCCGAT
>CAYTAW010000456.1:0-2978 GCA_964435675.1 uncultured Bdellovibrionales bacterium | reverse complement strand
CTGCATGAGACCAGATGGATCCCTCGTTCCGATGGAAAACCCCTAGTTACATAGGGAAGCTGACGCAGACTCTGGGAAGGGATCATCATGAGCGACAAAGATAAAGAATCGTTAATGGGCTTGTTCTCGACGAGAGCCACCCAGCATCGAGCGATAGATCCATCAAAGCTCCTGCCAAGTTCTCCGACTGACACGGTTTCCAATACAACTGCGCCTCAACCCGCTTCGCGAAGCGGCAGCTCGACTCCCGATCTTTCGACTTCTCGCGCGGCACAGCGTCCGCAGCAACCAAAGGGCCAATTAGGTGCCCTCGCTAACACGGTAATGCGTGAAGCCCGCCGCGAGCTGGGTAGCGATATCAATCTTCAGCAGGCTGAAAAGAACGGCGTTGCCGTGAGCGAGCAAAATATTGCGGATGCCGTCGATAAGGTTCTGCGTCGCCGCGGAGAAGTGCTCGACGATATTGAGCGAGCCAACGTAATTATCCACCTTCAAAAAGATTTGATGGGATGGGGCGTGCTGCAACCGCTGATTGATAACCGTGAAGTTACCGACATTCACGTATACGATTGGCAGACAGTCGTATTACAGCGCGGTAAAATCAGTGAAACGACAGGTATTCACTGGCCGAGCCATCAGGCGTATGTTGCGTTCCTCGACCGTCTTTTACTTCGATTGGGGAAATCCCTTTCGACGCAGCAGCATACCGTTGACGCATCGTTTCCTAACGGAATCCGTATCTGCGTAGTGCACGAAAGCGTTTGCGGCCAGCGCGGTCCACTGCTTTGTATCCGCGTTCCTCGCATCATGGAAGTGAGCCTCGAGAGCATCTCGACGTATCAGGTTGCGCCGCCATTAATCGTTCAATATCTTGGCGCGCTTGTGCGCAGCGGTCTAGCGACATTCATGATTGCGGGCGAAACGGGTACCGGAAAAACGACGCTGCTAAAATGCTTGGGTACGCAATTCGGTCCTGATGAATCTATAGTCGCGGTAGAAGACACTCCAGAAATCAACATGCAGCATCCGTACTTCCGCTCGCTGGTATCACGTCCCCCAAACGTGGAAGGCGTGGGTGAAGTTACACTGCAAGAGCACATTAAGACGACGCTGCGTATGACGCCGACGCGAGTGATATTGGGAGAAATGCGAACGCCATTCGCCGCTGAGGCGTTCCTCGAAAGCGCGCAAACCGGCCACGTCGGAATGTCGACGGTGCATGCACGAAACGCCCGTGAAACGCTGGTTCGTCTTGAGAGTCTGCTCGGCCGCGCGCAGAAGTCCGTATCGATCGATATTATTCGCCAGCAGATTGCACTTGCCGTGGATTGTGTAGTCTGGCTGCACCGTGAAAAAGCGACTGGTAAGCCGCGTGTCGGCGAAATTATCGAAGTTGGGCATTTCGTCGAAGGAACAATTCAAGTTCGACCGATGTTTAGCCAGCACCGCGAAGGTGAAAATCCGACCTGGAAGGTCGAATCATGGTCGAGCGGCTTCGAGGAAATTCTTCAAGCTGAAGGCATCCGACTAGGCGATGCGCCGCCTGAAATCGGATTTAACACGCCTGTTTCGGAGGCGGCGCGGAGAGGGCGATAAGGGATGAATGCCGGCGTCATACTGATACTTGCAACCGTTGCATTCACGCTGATTGCGATCGGCTTTTTCGTGCTCCGTTCTTCGTTCGCGGGACATCAGGGCCATCTTAAATCGAATCTCAAAACCATGGTAAGCGCTCAGCGGCGCATGACCGACAGTATTGATCGTGAAGCAAAAACAGCCGTCTTTAACGTCGCTGATCAGCATTCGGTCGGCAAAGTCATGACTTCGCGTCTGACGCTCGAGAAGAAATTAAAATACGCGCAGTGGAAGATGCCACCCGCAATTTTTCGCTTGCTCGAAATCGCCATCAGCTTGATCGCGCTCACAATCGCGCATTCGAAGTTAAATATGTTTATGCAAACGCTCTCGCTGATGACCGGCCCAATCGTCATGCGATGGGCGATTGGCCGCTTTATGGACCGGCGCTTCAGAGCGTTTGACGCCGATTACCCGCAATTTTTAATGCAGCTCGTCGGTCTATTGAAGACCGGTATGAATCCTATTAACGGTATCGAGGCTGCGTCGAATGCCCTCGAGCCGACGTCACTCGTGCGCATTGAAGTCGAATTAATGCTCGAGCGCTTGCGCTTCGGTATTCCCGAAGATAAATCGGTTGGCGCATTTGGCGAAGACATATACCACCCCGAGATTGAGTTGTTCGTTCAAGCGCTGCTCCTTAGCCGGCGGGTTGGCGGCACGCTCTCGGATACGCTCGAGCGCTTGGCGCGGCAGGTGCGCCGCCGGCAATATTTCCGCAGTTCCGCGCGTGCGGCGATCGGTATGCAGCGTGGCGCGATCTGGTTCATTCTCGGGATCATGCTCGGATTGGAGATTTATCTTTATTTCATGTTTCCGGAATCGGTAATCGACGCGATAGCCGATCCAGTTGGATGGCAGGTGTGGCAGGGCGGTATCGCGCTGATTATGCTCGGTGTGTTCTGGATTAATCAAGTTACGAAGATAAGGGTATAGCTGCCATGGACGGAACACTAATCCTCGGAATTATCGCTTCAATTTTCGCCATTGGTTCGGCAACCGTGCTTGTCGTGCACTTCATGCAGTCACGCAATCAAGTGGACTACCGATCGTTGATGTCCACTGAAGAGTCGCGTGCGGCGCTGCGTGAAGAGTTCCGCAGCGGGACCGGCGAAGTCGATCTCGAGCGTATCAAAAAGTTTACCCGGCAAAACACCGAAGGCGCGCTTAATAAGAAAGTAACTTTTGACGAGCGCATGTTCCGCGCGGGAATTTTCACTAAGAGTCAGAAGCGCGATTTTGAACGCATGCGCATGCTCGCTCCGCTAGTGATGGGCGTCGTTGTCGGCGGTATGTTAACGTTTTCGTCGGGAGCTGACCTCGGGTTTTTAGGAGTGTTAATC
>CAYTAW010000455.1:0-2980 GCA_964435675.1 uncultured Bdellovibrionales bacterium | reverse complement strand
GCGTCTGGGGGTCCTAGGCAGCACGCGCCGCACGGAACAGGTCGTATAGGAGGGATTGAGGGATGGATCGCGGTACATACGCTTTAACCACTCTTGGCATGGCGAAGATGCGCCAGCTCGAAGTGGTCAACAATAATCTGGCTAACGTCAATACGCCCGGCTTCAAACGACAGGTGCTTGTCGGCGAATCGCAGTCATTCGATCAAACGCTTGCGAGTTTGGTAAAGGGAAAAGACCCATACGCGGAGGGCGATCATGAGCGTACGCCCGGTGTTATCACGCTCGAAACGAGGACCGATTTCTCGCAGGGTCCAATCCGTGAAACTGGAAATCCTTTCGATGTCGCGCTGACCGATCCCAAGGAATTCTTCGTCGTCAATACCCCACAAGGCGCGCGCTATACGCGTGCCGGAAATTTTACGCTTTCAACCGAGGGTACACTGGTTAATGCAGACGGATTTGAAGTGCAAGGTGATGGCGGACCAATAACGATTACGCTCCCGAATGGGCGCATCAATGAAGACGGTTCCGTCTCGGCAGATGGAGTTCTCGTCGGCCGTTTGCAAATCGTGCGCTTTGAGGACACGAGCGGACTTTCTCCCGCCGGCGCAACGCAGTTCACGCTTAATGGAAAGGCCGCGCAGCCGCAGTCGGTGCAATCGCGCGTAGTGCCTGCAGCGCTGGAAATGTCCAATGTCTCGTCGATCTCCAGTGTGATTGACCTGATAACCACTAACCGCGGGTTCGAAGCATACACGAAGTCTGCGCAGACAATCGATCAAATGAATCAGACAGCCATAACGCAGGTGGGTAAATCTCGGTAATTGAGAGGATGAATTATGATTAAAGCACTGTACACGTCGGCAACTGGAATGCACGCGCAAGAAACGAATATTGACGTCATCGCCAACAATCTAGCCAACGTAAATACGACCGGATTTAAGAAAAGCCGCGCTGACTTCGAAGATTTGATATATCAATATTTGATTGAGCCCGGTTCGGCGACCTCGACAACAACCGCAAATCCTACCGGCATTCAGGTCGGTCTCGGTGTAAAAACATCATCGGTGCAAAAAGTATTCACCCAAGGCGACTTGACCTCAACTTCGAACCAACTCGATCTCGCAATTGAAGGTGAAGGATTTTTCCAGGTCACGCAGCCAGATGGAACGATTGCGTACACACGCTCGGGCTCATTTCGGCTCGATCAGCAGGGGCAATTGACAACTCCTGAGGGGTATCCCGTGGCTCCGGGTATCACTATCCCGCAGGATGCGCTCTCGGTGAACGTCGCGCTCGACGGCGTCGTGACTGTGCGCCAACCGGGGACGACCACCGATACACAGGTTGGAACGCTTACCGGTGTACGTTTCCCGAATAACGCGGGCCTGCGCGCAATCGGGCGTAATCTCTATCTCGAAACCACCTCATCGGGATCGCCGACTCAAGGAAATTTTAGCCAGAATGGATTCGGCTCGATCAATCAAGGATTTTTAGAGAGCAGCAACGTAAGTATCGTTGACCAGGTAGTGAGCATGATTACCGCCCAACGCGCGTACGAAGCGTCTTCAAAGGGCGTTACCACTGCCGATGAAATGCTCTCAGGAGCAATTAATCTCAAGAGGTAATTAAATGAACGGCACCATGTCATCTCTTATTCATGCACTGACGTATCTGGCGGCATTCTTGTGCTTGGCGGCTCCGGGCCACGCTCAGTCGTTTACCATTCGCGTCAATGGACGCGAGAGCACCACCGTAACGAGAAAAATTGTGCAGCTTTCAGATGTCGCTGAGATTTCGTCGCCGCGAGTTCAGGACGATGAAGTTATTCTCGCATTGAACCGCATCGAAATCGCTCCTGCTCCACAGCCTGGAGAGTCGATCAGCCTCTCTGCGCACGATGTTATCGGGCGGATGCAGAGCGCTGGCGTAAAGCTCTCGGACATTGGCTATACGTTTCCGCGCGTGCTCACCGTTAGGCGTGCGTCGCGCTCGCTGCGCTCCGAGGAAGTTCAGCTCGCAGTTGAAGAATTCGTTCGCCGCAGTGATAATGACGCATCTATCCGACAAGTCTCGTTCAATACCGAGACGGCAATTGCTCCCGATGCTCGTATTGTCGAAGTGCTTCCTTCCGCGGCCGGTGACGCTCATCAGCAGCGCTTTACCATTACTGTGCGCAACGCCGATAACGCCGAGCAAAGAATTGCCGTAAGTGCCACCGTTGATCGCTGGACGCAGGTAGCGGTTACACGACGTTCAATTCCTCGAGGGCAGGTGGTCGACAGCGGAGATGTGATCATGGCGCGATACAGCGCGCAATCGCTTCCGAATGACGCGGTTAACGATGTCAGTAAAATTATCGGTCTCGAGACGAAGCGTGATTTTGCCGCGGGTGAAGTAGTTCAGCGCAATAAGCTGGATATTCCTGCCGTAATCAAAGCGGGCGAAAAAGTCACGCTGCGCTATCACTCGGCGCTTATCGAGGCGACGGCAACGGGCATATCGCTCGATGCCGCCGGTCTGTTGCAGCCGATTCGGGTAAAGAACGAATCCTCTCAGAAAATTATATCAGGAATTGTGCTCGAGCCGGGCATTGTGGAGGTTAAATAATGAGGCAGATTCATTCACGCGCATTGATTGTTAGCGGATTGCTCTGCTCTACCTTGAGCGGCTGTTCGCCTATGAATAACGGGCCCAAAGTCGTTCCTTCGCTCGAATATGCACGCGCGCTGGGCGCCGGCAGCCGCCAGGATGTTAGTCGCGCTCAGGCGTTGAGCGCCCCGAGTCCGATTGCAGCTTCCGTTTCGGCGATCGCGCAGAGCCGCGCCGCAGCTGCGCAAGTCCAGCCGGTATCTGTCAGCGACGCCAACTCGGCTCGCTTTCGCTACGCAGCAGACGCTGGGGCTGATGCAGCAGCGGGAGCCGGTAGTGACGTGGTTACGAATATTTCTCATGAGCTCGCCGATCCATAGGATTATCA
>CAYTAW010000454.1:0-2993 GCA_964435675.1 uncultured Bdellovibrionales bacterium | reverse complement strand
GCGGTTTTTGGAAAAGGCGGGGATAACGGACGATATTGGTCGAATTGAGCTTGTCACTTCAGCGCGTTATTTTAACTATGTATTTAATCCGGTTAGCTTTTATTACGTGTATCGCGCCGCCCCCTCGACGAGCACGGAGCGAATTCGGTGTATGGTCGCCGAGGTAAATAAAACCTTTCATGAAACCCACCTCTATGTTCTTGATTACCAAAGGGAGCCTCGACGCGGGTTCCTTACCCGGTATACGGTTGATAAAGAATTTCACGTATCGCCGTTTAACGAGGTCAAGGGCGAGTACGATTTCCATTTCTCGGAAATTGGCGATACGCTCGACATCCGCATTGACATATTGAGCGATGGCAAAGCAGTTTTTCTTTCACGATTGTGGGGTAATTCGGTAACTATGACGAGCGCTGAGATTCTTAAGACAGTTCTGAAATTTCCAATTACTGCCTCGCTCTCGATTCCGCGCATCTACTGGCAAGCAATGCGTCTCCGCTTCCAAAAAAAGCTTCCCTATCTCGAAAAGCCGAGTCCGCGCAGCGAATGGACGATTAAAACGGCGCCGCCTACATGGTACGAGCGCTTCTGCATGAAATTTGTGCGCGGCTACTTAAAACAGTTAGACCGCGGCCTACTCGAGATTATTTACCCCGATGGTTCGCGCGAAGTATTTGGCAAAGCGAACGATGAGGCGCCGGCGGTAATGCGCTTGAAGTCGTACGCAATCTTTCCGCGCTTGGTGCGTGATGGTGGCATAGGACTGGGCGAAAGCTTTCAAGCGGAAGAATGGGAAACTGATGACTTGGCGCGCGTCGTCTACCGTTTTCTCGACAACACGTATGCGATGCCCGAGGACAAGCTCAATTTACTAAAACCGTTCCGCTGGGCGCTCCGTGTCGAACATGGCCTGCGCAAAAACTCAATCAAGAACAGCGTAAAAAATATCCAAGCGCACTACGATTTGAGCAACGACTTTTTCAAAGTTTTTCTCGATCCCTCGCTCACCTACTCTTCAGCGGTGTTTCGATCACCCGAGGACACGCTTGCAAAAGCGCAAGAGAATAAAATCGATTCAATTATTACCAAGGCGCGTATTCCCCAAAACGGCACGCTCTTGGAGATTGGCTCCGGCTGGGGCGCACTTGCAATCGAGGCGACCCGTCGCCACAACTGCTCGGTAACCAGCGTATCGCTCTCGCAGGAGCAGCTCGCGATTGCGCGGGAGCGCGCAAAACGAACGGACAAACCCGAACAGCTCGACTTTAGATTTCAGGACTACCGCAAGATTGAAGGTAAATTCGACAGCATCATATCGGTCGAAATGATGGAGGCCGTTGGACACAAGTATCTTGGCGAATTTTTCGGCTCAATTGAGCGCTTGCTCAAGCCGGACGGCGTCGCGTTGCTGCAGGTCATCGCGTTCCCTGATTTCCAGTACAAAGACTATTTAAAGCGCCAGGATTGGATTCAACGGCACATATTCCCAGGGAGCCACCTTCCCTCGCTCCACGCGATGGTTGATGCGGTCGCCAAGCGTACGCGCTTAATGGTCGAGAGCGTCGAGAATATCGGTCCCCATTACGCGTTAACGCTCAAGTCGTGGCACAAAATTTTCAATGAACGACTCGATCAAATTAAGGCGCTGGGGTACGACAATCACTTCGTTCGCACCTGGCAATTCTACTTTGCAAGCTGCGAGGCGGAATTCGCGTCACGTTGGCTCAATGTATATCAAATCGTTCTCACCCGCCCGAATAACTCTATGATGATTTCGGACTTCGCGAAGAAGCACGCGTAGTATCGAAATCCGAGAACGTAATCGGCGCCGGAACTAAGTTCTCCGCTGGAATAGTCACAAAATCGCCTTGCGCCTCGGAATACCACTCTAGCCAGATCTGCGAATAGCCGTGCGAATTGAATAGCTCAGCCGAAATCGGAATTTGGCCCTTTACAAGCTGAACCTTTACGGAAGCACGTGCGGCCCGCCTGTTATCTTGATCGAGCACTAAATCCCCTCCGATATAGAGACGAGAGCGATCGATAGCGCGGATGCCGAGCGTGTACTCACCTGCCTTTGGAACGACGAGATAGCCGCGCCAGCGGGCGCTGAATTCCCCGAGGAGCGGAGGATAGTGAAAAAAGAGCGCTAGCGAAGGATCGATGCGCACGCGCGTAGCCGGCGCTTTGAGCTCTAGCCCCTGGAAAAATTCACCGGTCAGCCCGCCGCGATAAAGCGCCGCGCGCATAAACTCGAACGGGGCGCCAACTACCGTGCCGTTCAAGCCCGTTCTATGAATCATGACCTGGGTTGCGCCAATACTACCCTCCTGAGGGAGCACCTCTATTAAAAAGAGTCCCTCAGGAAATTGCGCAAGCTTACCGCCCGTCGCTATCCTATCGACCACCTTCTGATGGTTAATTAACAAAGTTACCGGCACATCACCGCGCACCTCAACTCGATACGTCCCAGCTTGCTCAATCGAAAACGAACCGCGCCAAAGCGCCGGACAATGATACTCCGACTCGAATGCGCGCCAATCAATTTCCCCTGAACTCGAAATGGTGCGCGCCGCGTCGTTAACGCAGAGGAGGTACGGTTTGTGATTACGCTCTATATCGGTCGCTGTTACATCAGCAATTTTCAACAAGGTGCGCGTTGGCCAAAAAAAGTTATCTGGCGAATGAAAGTCCCGCACTTTCGCTGAGGGATAAATCGATTGCAGATAGGGTAGATAGCGATAGGTATCGCCGTGAAGAATGATCGTGGCGCCCGTACTCCCACGCGGCGCAATTAAACCATTCTGGTTTTGATAGTTATCGGGCAGCTTGTTAGGCGCCAGGAGTTTTCCGCTCGGGCTGCTAGCAAAGACTTCCGGAACGATCACAGAGTGAGTATCCGGACTATCACGGAGCAACTCCGCGACTTTCGTGTCAGGGGTGGAATAAGAAAGCCAACACTCGCCGTCAACTGCTTGATGGTAGCTATACAC
>CAYTAW010000453.1:0-2993 GCA_964435675.1 uncultured Bdellovibrionales bacterium | reverse complement strand
AGCATAATCAGTTCCGACTCGAACGGAAAGCCATTCGCAAAATCGGACGCGCCGATGAACGGATAAACGAGACGGATCCGATCACAGACCGCCACAAAGACCTGGCGGCAAGCATCCAGTTCGCATTGGAGCGAAATATCCTAAATTTGGCTAAAGAAGCGTACGCCCATTCGCCCATCAAAAATTGGATTCTTGCGGGCGGCGTCGCTCTCAACTGCAACATGAATTCACGATTATTGAATGAATCATTTTGCGATCGCCTTTATATCCCACCTCCCGCAAATGATGGCGGGCTTGCCCTCGGTGCCGCGCTTTACGTTGCCAACAAGGTTGAAAGCTCCCGTCCCCTTCCAATTTCAAATGCGTACTTCGGCCCCGAATATTCGAACCAGGAAATCGAAGCGCTGCTGATAGCTGCTAAATTACGATACCGAAAAACCGACGATCCAGCCCGCGAAGGCGCACGGCTTATCTGCGCGGGGAAGATGATCGGCTGGTTCCAAGGGCGAATGGAGATCGGGCCGCGGGCGCTCGGAAATCGCTCAATACTGGCCGATCCGACCACTCCCGGCATGAACGACAAAATTAACCGTGAGGTCAAAGAGCGCGAGCTTTGGCGGCCATTCGGTCCAGCTGTAGTCGCGGAAAGCGCAGCGCGTTTTTTTGACGGCCTCGAGAAATGCGGTGAAAGTCCGTATATGTTGCAAACGTTCACGGTAAAAAACGAATACCGCGATAAACTGCCCAGTATCACGCACGTCGACGGCAGCAGCCGTATTCAAACTGTCCGAAAGGATCAAAATCCACTTTTCTATCAACTTCTCAAGGAGCTCGAAGCCATCAATGGCTATCCCATTTCGATCAACACATCATTCAACCGGCGAGGGGAACCAATTGTGTGCTCTCCCAAAGATGCGCTCGGATGTTTTTACACATCGGGTCTCGACGCGCTCGTAATCGGCAACTTTATTATCGAAAAAGATCGTTCTTAACCGCCGTAAAAACTCTTTCGGCGAACGCGCGCTGCGATATGGGACCCGGATGACGATTATCACGACCATGGTCGGACCATTGCATGCGAAAACTGGCTACTTTTTCCCAATCTATCAATCGGTAAATATCGCCAAGCGCAGCGCGCTCTGAAATATTGTCGCGCACAAATTTCTCACGCTCCTGAAGAACGAAGAAATAGCGTATCCGGTTCTCCATACAGTACAGCTGAAGGAGAAGCATGTTTTTCAACGTATTGAGAACAGCCTCATCATTCGGATAACAGCCAAGCTGCGCCTGAAATAGCTCACTGCTATCGGCATTCCAAGAGCCAAAGCCGTGGATTACTCCTCGATCGACAATCTCTTTTCGCGCGGCATGCGTGAAATAGGCCACTAACAGCGAAGGTTTCGCCGCGGCGCATTGGCGAAGCGCGGTACGCGTAATGTAGTCGTTTGAAGCTCCTGATTGAGAAAAATTAAGGCACGACGCTTTCTCTATACCACCGGCTGCCGCGATTCGATCGCGCAGCACGCTTCCCCAACTCTGTTCCCATTTCACTGCCTCGCCGATCCCGACACTGCAACCAAATATTGCCAACGTAAAGTCCGCCTTACTGTCGTACTCATCACCGCGAAAGCCCTTCGAATTGAAATGATAGGTCCACTCGCCGTCAGCGCGATCTGCCGCAGCCATTTCACTCACATTATTTTTAGCGAGATATTCTTGGTAATATGCGGCGGATTCACCGCCATACCAGAGCAGCTCCGAATTTGGCTGGTGAAATTTTTCAAGTGAGCCGAGGTAGGGGAGATACATAGGGTCTTTAAAAGAGGGGATATATATTCGGATCTTGCTCGCGAATTTCCTTCAGCCGTTCTTTGAGACGGTCGCTGAGCGGCTTCTTTGCTTTCTCGCTTTCCCGAGATTTGGATGGAGGTTCCTTTTTGCAATCGTCCGTCTTCTCGGATCCACCTCCGGCAGGCTTCTTCTGATTCATGCCCTATCGTACATGATGAGGAATAGAAGAACCATTACGAAATTGCCGCGACTGGTTAGCGGCGTCTACGTGCTTTCTCTTCTTGATAATCGCGATCATCGTCGCCCTGGACATGGTGCATAAACGTGGGATCAATAAGGTTCCTTAGGTAGTAAACCGCATATTCGGATAGCCTTACTCCTCCCCCAGGCTGATCAACAAACGATCGAGCGAGCGCACCGGTATTCCCCGAGTCGCGCATCCCTCGCTCAAACCACTCCTTAAATTGAATATCGCCATACCCGTGAATGACCAGGTCTTCGAGCCTCACCCTCGATGTAAGCGCGGGCTTAATCACTCCATAAAGTAGAAATTCTTCCACCTGGCCATTTAGATACAAAGAATTGCTGAATATCGTACTCAGTCGCGCAAGATCTTTCAGCCACTTTTCCTGATAGGGACTGTTCTCGGGGTCTTCGAGAGCGGCGTGCACCTTCGTCAACGTATCGATCAATTTCTTATCCTGCTTGCCGATAAGCCATTTTTTGTCGCGGCGCATAACCGGTCCAAACCAATTTTCCCGGTCACCGAGATACTCAACGAAATGGGGAGTGAGCTGACCCTCCATTCCTGAAAGCTGTGCGATAGCGGACTCCATCGACTTCCAATCAACAACCGGGAAGAGCTGCGCCAATCGCTGCAAATCTCGCGTGCGCCACTGCTCGCCTTGTCCGGGAAGCACCGTCATACCTTCTTGAATAGCTCGTCCAAACAGCACAGGATTGTCTGCTCGAAGCGCACCCCATTGAGCGTCATATCGCGCATGAGTTGCCGCCAATCCCCCTGTCATAACCACCACAAAAGTATTGGTATCAAGTGAAACATCATCAGCCGAGCCTTGATTGACCGTCAGCGGTTCTACACGGCTTTCGTACAAAAGTCCGTGACTCGCATGAAGAAAAATCCGCGGTGCAAACATGGGGAACATCTCATAAGGACGGCGGAGTGCTTCAGAAACCGAAGC
>CAYTAW010000452.1:0-3001 GCA_964435675.1 uncultured Bdellovibrionales bacterium | reverse complement strand
GGCGCACACAGCTCAATTGGAATGAAAGGGCTGATACTTTTTGGGAATGAGGATCAGAAAAAGAGATACCTTCCGAAGCTCGCATCGGGAGAGATGATTGCCGCTTTCTGTCTTACCGAATCCGGCTCTGGCTCGGATGCGGCTTCGATCAAGACCAGTGCGCGCAAGAATGCCGATGGGAGCTGGACTCTGACCGGAGAGAAGATTTGGATAACTAATGGTGGAACCGCGGATTTCTTCACGGTCTTTGCAAAAACCGAGACGGAAGGGGGCAAGATGAGCGCGTTCATTGTTGAACGCGCCTTCAATGGGGTCACGAGCGGTCCGAAAGAGGACAAGATGGGCATTCGCGCGTCTTGCACAACGACGGTACAGTTTAATGAAACGATTGTGCCAGCGGCGAATTTACTCGGCGAAGAGGGTAAAGGATTCAAGATCGCCATGGCGATTCTTAATAACGGCCGCACCGGTCTAGGCGGTGGGAGCGTCGGCGCGATGAAGCAGTTGATTGCTCATGCCGCTAAGCAAGCAAGTGAACGCAAGCAGTTCGGAAAGTCGATTTCGGAGTTTGGCCTCGTTAAAGAGAAGATCGCGCAAATGACAATAAACTGTTTTGCGGCTGAGAGTATCGTAACCATGGTCGCGCATCTCATTGATCACGGACACGAGGATTATTCTGTTGAGGCGGCGATGAGCAAGGTGTTCGCCTCCGAAGCGCTCTGGAGCGTGGCGCACGAAGCGTTGCAAATTGCCGGCGGCAATGGATTTATGCGCGAATATCCCTACGAGCGGGTCGTCCGCGATTCGCGCATCAATTTGATTTTCGAAGGAACCAATGAAATCTTGCGTCTCTATGTCGCTCTGAGCGGCATGAAGGATGCCGGCGATTATCTGAAAGACTTGAGCCGGTCGCTCGGTAACGTGTTGAATGACCCGATTAAAGGTTTCGGGGTTCTTTCGGGATATGGCAAGCGAAAGATTTCCCAGTATGTGCCGATTGGTCACTCTCGTTTTGAAGGTGCCCATGAAGCGCTTGCGGATGAGGTGCTTGCGTTCGAGCGGTATACGGCGGCGCTCGGCAAGGCGACGGAGGATTTGCTTCGGCAGCATGGAAAGGGAATTGTCGATCAGCAATTGTTGATGAAGCGCGTCGCTGAAATCTCGATCGATATCTTTGTCGGACTCTGCATGATTTCCCGGGTGAGCGGCATGATCGCCGAAAAGGGCGTGCCGGCATGCGCAGAAGAGATTTCTATCATCAAAATTTTTACGAAACAGGCCAAGCGGCGCATCAACTACAATTTGCGCCGAATCGACCGTAATGAGGACGCGGCGATGATGTCGCTCGCGGACGGCATTTTCGGCAGGGGCGGTTACGGCTGGGACGTGCTCGGATAATGGCCGGAGTCGAGAGGCTGCGGCGGGGATCGGGACTTCATGAGCGTATACCACGCGAGGTCTTTTGGCTCTGTACGGGCGCGTTGGCGCTGATCGGTTCCTATCTGTATGTCTTTCACGCAGCGAAGAGTCCGTTAATTGATTTCGAAGTATATTGGGCGGCCGCGATGCGTTGGCGGTCGGGAATGCCGATATACGGTGAGTTATTCGATACCAAAGACCATCTGGGGCAATCTTTCTCCTCGGGGTATCTTTACCCGCCGCTGCTAGCGGCAGCGCTTTCGTGGTTTGGCGATGCGTCGCATTCCACAGTCATTTATGGATGGTTACTCTCTCAATTCGCAGCGGCTTCGGCTTCCGCGGTGTTGCTCTGGAGATACTTCGACTGCGCATCAGGGCGGGATGCTGAGTCCGCATGTTCGCTCTTTTTTGTCGCGCTATTGTTTGTTTGTTATGAGCCTCTTTATTGGGGCATGCGATTAGGGCAGTGCGATGCCACCGTGCTGTTCTTTTTTAGCGCGGCGCTCTTTGCGCTGCGGCGGGAGCGTTTCGCCGCAGCCGCCGCATTGCTCACGCTGGCCGCATGGATCAAGATTTATCCGGCAGTGGCGCTCTTTGCGGTATGTTTGAAGGCGCCCCGCGACGCGATCAAGGGAGCCGCAGCAGCGACCGCCGTGGTAAGTCTTTTTCTCCTGGCCTCGGCGCGCGGTGGCGGTACGCAAATCTACGAATTTTTACTGATGTTCTTTTCTTCGTTTAGGCAGTCTTTCTCGATAGCGCTGCGTACCGATTTTTCATTTGCGCATAATGTCTGCCGGATTGGGCTGGATAGCGTTATTCCGGCCTGTAAGGGGGCGATAATCGTGACCGCAGCATGCGCTGCAGCGCTCGTGCTCACTGCTTTGCGCCGGCTCGAGATCGCTCAGCTCTACTCGCTTTCAATCGTACTGACTTACTTCGCGCTCCCGACGTTTCATTTTCAACATCTCACGTGGTTGCTGGCGCCGGGCGCATATCTGGCGCGGCGGGAGATTCGCGGAACGCGGGAAGAGCTTGCCAAGAGGGCGGTCCCGTTGCTCCTACTATATTTTTTCCTAGACCAGCAAAACTTGCTCGTCTATCAGGTCTTGGGTTCATATCCGGAGCTGCTCTCAGTGTCGCAACTTGTTGTCGCGGGGCTGCTCGCGTTGGCTGCATGGCTAATCGTTAGCGCTCATCCGCAAATCGATTCTGAGGAACGCGCCGCTTAATGGGGCGCGGATTACCCGATAGGTATTGAAGTCATAGAAAATCCTCGATTCAAATATTGACATAGACACTTTCAGTAGGCACGTGGTCCCTTAGGGGCGGTTGAGATCGTCCGCAAGACAGAGGGCGTGGTCAATGTGAAATAGCTGTCGGCTCTTGATTGAAGAGCGGTCGCTATCGTGGTGTGCGCTGCAAGAAGACATTCGCAGCAACACCCACTGCCCCTATCCCATTACTTAACCAGAACTAGAATTCTGATTAAGTATCTAGGCAGGATTCAGCTGCTGCGCTATGCTTTGCGCATGGTTAAAAAGGCTTCTGATTCAGTAGATTCTCAAGCAGCCCTGCCCACAAT
>CAYTAW010000451.1:0-3004 GCA_964435675.1 uncultured Bdellovibrionales bacterium | reverse complement strand
CGTCACGCCCGACTCCTCGGCAATAATCTGCTGTGTGCGCAGCGCAACTTTCGCGGCCTCTTGAGTCGGCAGCGAGAGAGTTTCATCCATCGAATTGGTATGCAGCGACTGCACGCCGCCGAGCACCGCCGCAAGCGCTTGCAGCGCAACGCGCGCCACATTATTCACCGGCTGTTGAGCAGTCAAGCTGACACCCGCCGTTTGCGCGTGGGTTCTCAGACGCAGCGACTGATCTTTTCTGGCGCCGAAACGATCGCGCATTTCACGCGCCCAAATGCGGCGCGCCGCGCGGAACTTGGCAATTTCTTCGAAGAAGTCATTATGGACATCGAAGAAGAAAGATAACCTCGGTGCAAAAGAATCAATCGCCATGCCGCGCTCAACGCAGTGCTGAACATAGGCAAGACCATCCGCTAGGGTAAAGGCAAGCTCCTGGACTGCGGTCGCGCCCGCCTCGCGGATATGATAACCGCTGATGCTGATGGGGTTGAACTGCGGCGCGGCACCCGCGCAATATTCGATGATGTCGCAGCTCAATTTTACCGATGGCTGCGGCGGACAGATCCACTCCTTTTGCGCGATAAATTCCTTAAGCATATCGTTCTGAATAGTGCCGCCCAGCTTATCGAACGAAATATTGCGGCGCTTCGCAAGCGCGAAGTAAAAAGCCATTGCGATTGTCGCCGTGCAATTAATCGTCATTGATGTCGTGATCTGATCGAGCGCAATGCCGTCGAAAAGCCGATCCATATCATCGATAGTCGCCACGCTGACGCCTTCCCGCCCGACCTCACCCTTGGATTTCGGATGATCGGGATCGTAGCCCATCAGACATGGCATATCGAACGCAGTGGAAAGACCGGTTTGACCGTGTTCAAGCAGATATTTGAAGCGCCGATTAGTATCTTCCGGCGATCCGAAGCCGGCAAACTGCCGCATTGTCCAGAGCCGGCCACGGTACATAGTAGGCTGCACGCCGCGTGTAAACGGGTACTCGCCTGGATAGCCAAGATCGCGCGCGTAATCAAAATCGCCGAGGGATTCAGGAGTGACAATCGGCGGCTGCTCGCGAAAACTGAGTGATGTGAACTTGGCGCGCCGCTCCTTCTGCTTCGCATACGTATTGCGCCGCCATTCTGCCTCGTTTTTGGATTTTTTGACGGAATCGCTCATCTTTCGAATTACAGCTCCTTCAACAACTGCGTCGCGATAATCACCCGCTGGATCTCGCTCGTACCTTCATAGATCTCGGTAATCTTGGCATCACGCAAATGGCGTTCGGCCGGATACTCAGTGACATATCCGTATCCGCCGTGAATCTGGATGCCTTTTACCGCCGCCATCATAGCAGTTTCCGACGCGAAAAGCTTGGCCATTGCGGCTTGGCGCGCAAACGGCTTTTTGCCGTCCTTTAAATGCGCGGCTGCAAAAGTCAAATAGCGCGCTGAATCGATATGGGTGACGATATCGGCGAGATAGTTCTGGATTGATTGATGCTCGCAAATCGCTTTGCCGAACGCCTTGCGCTCTTGCGCATACTGGAGCGCGTCACGCAGTGCGGCGCGGGCAATCCCGACCGCTTGCGACGCAACGCCAATGCGTCCGCCATTCAAGGTGTTCATCGCCACGGTAAAACCGCGACATTCGACATGAAGTAAATTTTCTTTAGTAAGCTTCACATCTTCGTAGATGATGCTCGATGTCGGCGAGCCCCGTATGCCCATCTTCTCTTCGGGCTTCCCGAGCGAGATCCCCGGGAGATCCATACGATGCACGAACGCCGTGATGCCTTTATTACCTTTGGCAGGATCTTGGTTAGCAAAAAGGACGCACGTCCCCGCGCGCGGCGCATTGGTAATCCAATTCTTAGTGCCGTTGACGACGTATTCCTCGCCAACCTTGCGGACCATACATAAAAGGTTGGCAGCATCGCTTCCCGTGCTCGGCTCCGACAGCGCAAAACATCCTAAGCTTTTTCCCGTGACGAGATCAGGAAGAAATGCTCGCTTCTGCGCATCACTGCCGAACTCGAGGATTGGCGAAACGCACAGAGAGTTATGCGCGCTGACGATAATCGACGTCGATGCGCAGGCCGCCGCCAATTCTTCGACTATCACGGCATATGCGAGCGTCGACAGCTCGGCGCCGCCATACTCCGCAGGGACAAATGCCCCCATAAATCCGAGCGCTCCCATTTTTGGAATGAGCTCGGCGGGAAAGTAGTGCTCTTTATCAATCTTAGCCGCCAATGGCAGCACTTCGCCCGTCGCAAACTGCCGCGCACTGTCGCGCACCATCAACACATCTTCCGGCAAATCGAGACAAAACCCGTCGATCCAGCTCATCTATCGTATCTCCACTATCTCCCGGTAAATTTGGCGGGGCGTTTTTGCATGAAGGCCGACATCCCTTCTTCGCGATCGCGCGTAGCAAATAACCGGAGGAATTCCTCGACTTCGATGCGCAGCCCGCCGAGAAGCTGCGACTCTTGTGATTCACGCAAAACTTTTTTTGCTCCGCGCACAGCGAGAGGAGCTTTCGCGCTAATCCGTGCCGCGATCCCACGTGCCGTCGCGTTAAGCTCGGCGGCGGGAACTACCTGATCGAACAGTCCGATGCGAAGCGCTTCCTGAGCATCAATCATATCACCCGTCAAAACCAAGCGGCGCGCCGCACCGAGCCCGCAGCGCTGAATTAGGCGCTGCGTCCCGCCAAATCCGGGAATGATACCGAGATTAATTTCAGGCTGTCCTGCTTTCGCCGCTTCAGACGCAACGATAATATCGCAAGCCAGCGCCAGCTCGAGACCGCCGCCCAACGCGTAGCCATTAACCGCCGCGATGACAGGGACCGGGAATGACTCTATGGCGCGCAGCGCGCGCTGACCCAGCTCAACATAATCTGCAATCGGACGCGGGCCGAGGTCCGCCATACTGACCACGTCAGCTCCGGCAACAAAAGCTTTCTCTCCCTTTCCCGTGATAATCAGTGCGCTGACGTCGAC
>CAYTAW010000450.1:0-3012 GCA_964435675.1 uncultured Bdellovibrionales bacterium | reverse complement strand
GGGTTGGATTCCCTGATTCTTTGCGATACGCGCGAGTAAGTGCGTTAATCAGCTTTAGCGGATAAAATGGATATTCCGTCTTCGCTTCTAAAGTTTTGCAGATGTCGAAGAACTGCTCGGCAGCATCGGGTGTGGATTTTTTAGTTACGCGATCAAGTTGTGCTTGAATGAAATCAAAGGCGAGATGTTGAGCGAGATGATGAGTGAACTTGGGATCGTCTCGCATTTTAGTGAGATATTCCTTAAATCTATGAGTACTCTTGGTTTCAATCAAAGTAAGGATTGGAAAGAGGCTGCGAAAATTCGACACCTCCTCTTGAGACAAAAAGTAACCTCGACATAATTCCACAAGAGACCAAAGTAGCCGCGCGCAGTCCCGCCAACAATTCGGCCCTCTACCATATCGTTAAAGTTATTCAATGTTTGCTTCTTGAGAGCGCTAATTTCGGGGTATCGGAATCCGAGGAATTCAGTAACCAGAGGCAATGGAAGAACAATATCGAACTCATTACCTGTGATTCGGTGAATCGCTCTATAGAACGAATTGCTTTTCTGAAGGGGCGCGCCCGCAGTCCGTCTTGCCACTAAGCCGAGTACTGTGTTGTCTAGAAATACCTTTCTCAAGGTCTTCACCTCAGCTACGACTCACCCCATCGGCACCCGACGCCCAACCCCAAACGCATGCCCAGTAACGCGGATGGCCGGCGCCGCCTGCCTCCTCTTAAACTCATTCCTATTAACAAGCTTAACAGTTGTCTCTACAACTTTCCTCTCAAATCCTCTCTCAACCAACTCCTCTACCGAAGCCCCAGTCTCCACCACCAACTCCACCAACGGCGACAAAACCGGATAATCCGCCGGCAAATTATCCCGATCCACCTGCCCAGGCGCCAACTCCGCTGTCGGCACCCGATCTATAGTAGTTACGGGAATAATCTCATTTCCGGCTCTCTTATTCATAAACCGCGCAAGCGCATACACATTCGCCTTGCTCACATCCCCAAGCACAGCCAACGCCCCGCACATATCGCCATATAATGTACAATAACCCGTAGCCAACTCCGTCTTATTCCCAGTCGTCAGCACAATCCCCGACGGATCCTCATTCGCATACTCCATCATTATAGTGCCACGAATGCGCGCCTGCTTATTCTGCATGGTAAGCCCCGACGGCTCTCTGCCATTCGCCTTCAAAAACTCACCCTTCCAAGCCTCAAACTCCGCCAAAATCGGCCGCTCTTCACATTTAATATTGAGCCGGTGCGCTAATAATAGAGCATCGAGCTTGGTATCTGTGCTGGTAATCTGAGAGGGCATGGTCACGCCTCTTACATGTGAAGCCCCCAGCGCATGCACCGCAAGCGCAGCAACGACCGCCGAATCAATCCCACCGCTCAGCCCGATGTAGGCATTCTTAACCCCGAGCCGCCTAAAAAATTCCTGAATGCCAAGAATCAACGCGTCGAAAGTTTCTTCAATCGGATCTTCCGCTGAAGCAACCTTCAGATCTTTTTTATCGCCTTCAATCTCATCGCAATCGACGAGAACAAAATCTTCTTCGAATCCTTTTCCAACCGCGACCAATTTCCCGCGTCCGTTAAAGACAGTGCTCCGCCCATCAAAAACAACTTCGCCTTCAAATCCATCGAACGATCCGATCAGGTTCGCATACACGAAAATGCCCGTAAAACCGTACTTTTTATACACATCACGGATCAGGCTCTCGCGTCGCAAATATTTCCCGGGCTCAAAAGGGGAGGCGGATAAATTGAAAATGATCTCCGCGCCCTTCGAAATCAGATCGCGCGCAACTTTCTGTTCGTATGCGTCATCCCAGAGATCTTCGCACACCTGAAGTCCGATCTTCTTCCCGAGCAGATCAAAAACTTCACTCGATTCACCAGGAACAAAGTATCTCTCTTCAGAAAAAATTTCGTAGTTTGGCAGAAGTCTCTTTGCCTGCGAGCCAACAATCTTTCCTTGATGAAAGATCGTCGCCGCGTTGCGCAGGGCAGGGCGCCCACCGGCTCTCAGCTCGCCTTCTTCATGCGCCGGATGCCCCAAAATAACGGCCATTTCGCCCGTATTTTCGCGAATTTTCACGATCGCATCATTCGTGCGCTTGATGAAGTCGCTGCGATAAAAAAGATCCATGCAGCCATAGCCCGTGAGTGTAAGCTCAGGAAACACAAGCAGAGATGCATTTTGAGCTTCCGCGCGCTTTATCTCGCGCAGGATCTTCTCGAGATTTTGCTCGATTCTTCCCGGATCAGTCGTAATCTGAGCAATTGCTATGCGCATAGGAACTCATCTGTATGAATTAGTTTCTTAAAGAATTGTAATTCGTTCTCAACACCCGTAAAAGAACATTGGATTACTTTAAGTAGTTAAAGTAGGGGGTTGCAACAATTTAATTTCATTGCTTAAATCCATTACCCAACGTCTTAAAAATATCTATACCGCAGACGTTGACACTAAGCGCCCAGTGTTGTTAATCTCGTTGTCCCGTTGACGTAGCGCTTCTGTAAAAAACACAGAAAAGCATAAGAAAAACGCAAATGTTAGACCTCAAAATCTTGCATTGCAGTTTCCTGTGCGCTAAGTTGCGGAGCCCGAAAGCTGGCAGGACGCTTGGTTTTAGGGAAGAAAAATTTGGTAATGGGTAGAAGCTGTCAGATTAATCTGATGTATCGATTAGAAGCCTTCGGGATTCTTTTCGGTTCGGATTAATGTCAAGTAATGCGTTCAAATATATATTTTTTCGTCAATGCCGAAAGGCTTCTTGTAATATGTGGTTAAAGATTTCGTTCGTGCTTCGATGATCATGCGGCTATATGCACGCGGACATTGAAGTACAATCACCGCCAAGCGGCGATGATAGCAACGTAGCAGATACAAGAATTTGAGAGTTTGATTCTGGCTCAGAATGAACGCTGGCGGCGTGCTTCAGACATGCAAGTCGTACGCGAAAGTCCGCAAGGATGAGTAAAGTGGCGCACGGGTGAGTAATAG
>CAYTAW010000449.1:0-3016 GCA_964435675.1 uncultured Bdellovibrionales bacterium | reverse complement strand
CAATTGCATGGATCCGCTACTGGCGATTTGGAACTCAATGATGTTCCGGGATTGCCGCTTACCAAGGGCAAAGTGACGCTCGCGGGCGCACTCGGCGGGACGCTCGGCCGTCCGCTTGTGCCTGCTGATATTTCGCTTTCATCGGGTAATTCAATCGTCATCGGCGACGATGCGACGCCGTATTTGATATTCACTGATCTGGCTGGAAAGATCGAGATTAATGGCGCTGAGCGTCCGCCATCGCTGTTGATTAAAGAGATGACGGCGAGAGGCGAGGAAAAAAGCGCGCGCGTGGAAGAGCCGGTATACATAGGCGATCGCGCCTTTCGCGGCGCGATTCGGCTCTCGACAAGACATCTTCCTGTTAACTCGCTCTCGTCAGTGCGAGATCTCGACGCGCGGATCGAGCTTTCGGGCGACGCCGCTAATCCGGTCTATCGCATGAATGGCACCGGCACGCTCGTACTCGGAGAGAATATTCCAGTCGAGGGTATTCAGTTTAAGATCGTCACTCATGGGGACGACCTGGATTTTGAAGCGTGGCGAAATTCCAGCCACAGTTTCGGCGATGAGGAACTAAGAGCGCACGGCAAAGTGCTGCGTTTTGCCGAGGCAGATCGCAGCGGGGAAGGAATCGAAATCGCTTTTAAAAACTTCAACCTCGGTAACCGCAGCGCAGAAGCGATGGCGCCGGTCCTCGATGGCACTTTACATGTATTCGGTCCACTGAATGCATCCGCTGTTAAGGCAAACGGCGATTTTTTGCTGACCACGGTAACGCGGGCGGCGCGGCTTCCGTTGACGGTAACGGTGGCGGTAGAAAAGGGCGCTCTTAACGCAAAGGGAACGACCGATGATAAGAGCCTACAGGCAGAACTCTCTTTGCCATTTGACTCGGCCGGCAAAGCAAAACTCACGGCGGTCACCAATGCGTTTGCAATTGAGCGCGTCGCGCCGTCGCTGAGTTGCGTGACGCATTCCGCTAATCTCGAGTATCTCTTTGCGCCCGCATCCTTTCGCAGCGGCAACGGATCGTTGCAGTTATCGGCGCTCGAGCTTGGCTGCGCGCCCTATGGTCTGACCATGCCGAAACCGACAGCGCTGCCCATTGCGCAAGGCGTTTTGTCCGTCGCGCCGCTGCGGCTCGAGAATAGTCCCTCGGTGATCGACTTTAAGGGGGGCATTTCTTTGGAGAAAGGTTTTCAGCTCGACGCCAAGAGTCGCCTTAGCCTCGAATCGCTCCTTGGGTTGGTGCGCTCTATCGATGACATCGAGGGAGATCTTTCGACGGAAGTGTCGCTGCGTGGCGCACTTACGCAACCGATAATCAGTGGGAAGGTTACGCTTCACGATTCGCTATTCTCGATTGAGTCGGTTGACATTTTCGGGTCGCACATCAACGGCTCGCTCAACATCGATAATAACCGCATGTCGTTTAACGACTTTACCGGCAGTCTCAACGGCGGGAAGTTTTCGATAAACGGTTCGCTAAATCCGTTCGATCAAAACAAGTCCGATTTCGTTTTCGAGCTCAAGAATATTTTGATCGAACCGAGTGAGGGCGTGTCAGCAATTTGGTCTGGAACGTTCCGTGTCGGACGCACGGGGGAGGCGCTCTCGTTGCTGCAAGGGGACGTCGAGATTCACAGCGCTGAGATACGCCGCCAGCTCGACATAGTAACGATTATTAAATCTCTGCGAGATTCCATCACCACCAAGGTAGCCCGGCAGCAATCGTTCTCGAAGGTTCCACTCGGCGCGCTGGATCTAAAAATCTCAATTCCCGGCAACTTCTTGGTGCTCTCAAACTGGGCGTCCGCCGAGCTGCAGGGAAATCTGCGTGTCAAAGGGGATCCGAATAATCCCGCCATAGAGGGGCAGATCGAAACATTATCGGGGTGGTTTGGCTTCAAGAACAGACAATTCCAAATTTCCTCGGGGCGCCTGATATTTTCTCCGCTATCACCGACGCCTGAGCTCGATTTGCTCAGTGAAACGCTTGTACGCAGTCATTTCGGTGATAACGTGTATATGATTCTCGAGGTGAAGGGGCCTGCCGATAATCCGCGCGTGAAGCTCTCTTCCGACAGCGGTCTCGGCGAACGCGATCTTTTGAATTTGTTGACCACGGGGCAGAGTCCGTCCCAGCAAGGAATTTTTGCCTCGCGTGGTTACGGATTTTCGCTTGAAGATCGGCCGCTATTCGATTCGACAAAGCCTTTTTCTCTGTCGAACTTTCTCCGTGACTTGACGCGCATCGATGTTCTTTCGATTGAGCCGACGTTTAACGCGAGAACCGGTGCGGTCGAGCCGACCTTCATCGCACAGCGCAAACTGACGGAAGATCTCTCGCTCTTTGCGCAAAACTCGTTCGGGAGCGGCAGCAACGACTCGGCGGCCGGTGCCTCTCTTGCATTATTCCCTTCGCTCGCATTAATTGGCGGCGTCGAGTCCAGTTCGGCACGGCAGTATAACGCATTGGCGTTAGATCTATCTTATACAATCCTCGCGGCGCAAAAACCATTCGTCATTTTTGAATTTACCGGAAATAGGGCTTTCAATGAAGTCGAGATACTTCGCAACATTCGCCTGACGCAAATATCACGTGTTCGTCCGAAGGATATGGAGCGCCTCGAGCAGCAACTCACGGTTGTCTACCAAAAAGCAGGATACTTTAATGCGCAGATCGCGCTCTCGTGCAAAGAGAAGGAGGGATATTGTCGGACCATTGCCGGCAATATTAAAGAGGGAGCGCGCACTGACATTTCACGCATCGAGGTACGGGGTGATGCGTTGCCCGCGTTTGTCGACATCAAGAAATTCGAGAAAGCGCTTATGAACTCTGAGGCCTCTCAGGAAAATGCCGATGAGGTGCAGCGCGCTCTTATTCGCCAGCTGCGTTCCGAAGGGTATATCGGCGCGCGCATTGCGGTCAGCTACGAGGCTGAAGCGGCGAACGCTGATCACAGGGTGATGATAATCACTTCTAATATCGGAAGGCCAGTATCGTTTATAT
>CAYTAW010000448.1:1630-3016 GCA_964435675.1 uncultured Bdellovibrionales bacterium | reverse complement strand
GGACGTCGCAGATTCGGTTGCATATCAGCTGCGTTCGAGGGGGTAAACCTGAAAATCCTTATATATTCCTATCTCGATCCGAAATTGCGGGATGGCGCCTCGCTATCGACCTACCATTTGATAGAAGAGTTCTTGAGCGACGGACACGACGTAGTGCTCGCAACGTGCGGGGCGGGGGACTTGTCGCTTCCGGCATTTACCGCTCGCGCCTCGTTTCAACATGCCCGGTTTGCCGAGTCGATCTCTCATCCGCTTGAAATATCGACCGGGCTTCTCAGTTTCCTCAACAGCGAGATTCCGAAAGCCGATGTCTTTCTGTTACGCGGCACGTACTCTCTCAGCGCCGTAATTCTTTCGTGGTTTGCTGCGTTTCCTCGCACCGTGTTCGCAGTCAATCCGTTGGGGAATCTTCCCCAGCGCGTCCGACCGCCTTCCAAATCCCCCTTAGCGTGGTTCCAATTGAAGCTGTTCTGCAGGTTCGCGGTGTATCGCCTGCTGCGCAAGGCGGACGTTGTTATTTGCGCAAGCGCAGCCGAAGAAAAGCGCTGCCTTGAATTGGCGCCTCGCGCGCGCACTACGGTTATCGAAAATGGTGTGCAACTCAACGAGGAGATCCCCACATCAGTGGCATTAGATCGCTACGCGCTCTTTCTTGGACGTATAACGCCTGAAAAGAATATCGAATTCCTACTTGAGTTATGGAATAGTGATGCCATTAGAAAGCTTGGACTACATCTCTTGATTGCTGGAGATTCGCCGGAATCACACAGCGCTTACCGTAACATGCTCGATCAATACATTCTGCAGCATAACTTGCAGAGTCTGGTTCGCTTGGTCCCCGCGGTGAGCGGTGCGGAGAAAGAGGATGTCGTTGCAAAGGCCACATTGCTATTACTGCCTTCGCATTTTGAAAGTTTCGGCAACGTTGTCCTCGAAGCGCTTGCTGCGGGAATTCCAGCGCTTGTATCCGACCAAACCTGCTGGCACGAACTTCGTTCCCAACAGCTGGGGGATTGGTTGCCATTGAGTACTGAGGAGTGGCAGGGCGCGGTCGAGAAGTTTTCCAGTTTGGATTTAAATAGCCGCCAGTTATTGGGTGCTCGCGCGCGAGCCTTCATCTCGTCGCGGTTTTCGTGGCGTGGGAGCGCCCAAAGGTACCTTGCCGTCTTTTCGCAGGCGTGCACGAAGCGCTAGCCTTGTCAGGAAGCGAAAGGCTTTATACAGTTTATGTGTGATGGGGCGGTACCGCGCTGAAATAATTCTCGCACTTTTCTCGACGTCGATATTTTTGGCGGCAGGAAGTCTTTTGGCCGAATACCTTCTTTCCACAAAATGGGTGGAATCCATTCTTTTTAACCCACTATTATGTCCGGCAGACCAAATACA
>CAYTAW010000448.1:0-1620 GCA_964435675.1 uncultured Bdellovibrionales bacterium | reverse complement strand
CGATTATACAGTGGCCTATCATATTAACTCATCGTGCTTCCGCGGCGCCGAGATAGACGAGAAAGAGAAATTTGATTTGCTTCTGTTAGGCGATTCCTTCTTTTTTGGCGTCGGAGTGCCGGAAAAGGATATCTTGGCTCGCCGTTTGGAAAACGACAATTTCAGCGTTTTGAATGCCGCAGAAAATGCCACGAATCCCCCGGAGTATTTGCTTCGGCTCAAAAAACTGTATGCAGGTGGAGTGCGCGCTTCTCAGATTGCCGTTGGCTTATTTGTCGGGAACGATTTTCAGGGGATAAGCGGTGCGCGGAATATCGATGAGCTAGCAGAATATCAGCCGCCGACGGAACCGGACGAGTTCTGGCAGCTGCCGCGAGTTGTTCAGATGGCGCGCCTGCTTTATTACCGGAAGTTTCGTCCGAACGATTATTTTATTCGCCGGTACTCTTTCCTTCGCCCATTCCGCAGTGATTGGCTCGAATGGTATTCTAACGGGGACCTTAAAAAGGTAAATGCGGCGCGCATGAAAAGATATCATCCCGTATCCTCTGACCCGGAGTATCTCGATCTCGCGAAGATTGATGCGGAATCGGTTCAAAACGTTCAGGCGATCCTGAAGGAGATATCTCGAGTGGATCCAGATGCATCACTAATTGTGTTGGTGATTCCTGATCTTCACTTTGTTAAAGGAGAACTCGGCGCGGCATACACCGGCTTCTACCGTGATTTCGTGAGCAAACTGTCCTCGGACTTCGTGGTTCTTGATCTGCATGGAAAGTTGGATATGACGGATTTCTTCCCCAATGATGGACATTGGAATGCTCAGGGCCACCGAAAGGTAACGCTGGAGCTACAACCAATTCTCAAGGATAGGCCGGCTAACCCTGAATCGCGTAAGCTCGCTATTCCAGGGTGATTTCAAATAAACGGCGAATAGCTGTCAGTGGCACGCGCTATATGAGGTATAATCCCTTGAAACGGAAACGTGAACGACTTATCTTGTTTTGAAACTGTCGAAAGAGCATCGTATTATTCAAATGAAATCGCGCGCCCTTAAAAATCTCGTTCTCATCCCAGCCGCGCGCTTGGTCGAGCAGGAAATGCAGCTCGAAGTAGGCCGCATTCCGCCGGTGCTTGTCCCAGTAAATAGCAGGCCGATTCTCGAACTAATCGTAAATCGATTTGAAGCGCTTGACGGAGAAACGGACGTTATTATCGCCTGTCATGAGGGGGCCGAACATATTGACGAATATCTGGCGCGACATGCGAATGGTCGGCGGATTTCCTCACTGGAGGTGGGAAAAACGTCTGATATGGCTGAGACAATCGAGAAGGCCTTGTCAAAGTGCGATCTGTCGAATTACGAGAATTTATATATCAATTTTGGCGATACCTTGATTGACGCGCCGCTCAGCCATGATTGCGACGCGATCTTTTACGACGTCATTAACGAGTCGTACCGCTGGACAACATTTGAGGACACGCCGGAGGGACTCGCGATTCTCGATAAATATTCGACGGATTTTGCCAGCCTGCAGTCGGTCTTTGCAGGGCTTTTTCTTTTTAAACAGCCGACTCGTTTTCTCGAGGTTCTCAGCGCAGCGAAGGCCGAGGAAAATT
>CAYTAW010000447.1:0-3035 GCA_964435675.1 uncultured Bdellovibrionales bacterium | reverse complement strand
AGTACCTGCCGCTCATTTCAATCGTCATGCCCACCTATAACACCCCGGAACGGTGGCTGCGCGCCGCGATCGAATCAGTGCAGCGGCAGTTATACGAGAGGTGGGAATTGTGCATTGCCGACGACGCGTCGAGCGACCCGCGTGTCTGCGAGGTGCTCCGAGAATATGCCGCTAAAGATGCCCGCATAAAATATACGGTGCGCGAAGAGAATGGGCACATTGCGGCAGCGAGTAATTCTGCGCTCGAACTTGCCAGTGGTGAATTTATCGGGCTTCTCGATCATGACGACGAGCTTACGGAGGACGCGCTCGCGCATGTCATCGCGCGTTTGAATAAAGATCTCTCATTGGACTTGATTTACAGCGACGAAGATAAAAAGACGGCGCATGATATGCGCTTTAATCCTCATTTCAAGTCGGACTGGAATCCGGAGCTTTTGCTCAGCCAGAATTATATCTGCCATTTTTCGGTGATGCGCGCTGCGTTAGTGCGTTCGGTGGGCGGATTTCGCATGGGGACCGAGGGCGCTCAAGATTGGGACTTGATTTGGCGTGTCGCAGACGCGAGCGACCCGAAGCGTATCGCCCATATTCCACACGTGCTTTACCATTGGCGCGTGATCGAAGGATCGACGGCGCAATCGACGGAATTTAAGCCATACGTGATGGAAGCGCAGGTAAAAGCGGTTAAGGACCACCTGATTCGAAAGGGCATTCCGAATGCTTCTGTTGAAATTTTGCGTGATATCTCGCAGCTTCGGGTGCGCTTCCCGGTTCCAGAACCAAATCCGTTGGTCAGTCTGATTATTCCCACTAAAGACATGGTCGAGATTCTCCGTGTCTGCGTAACAAGCATCCTCGAAAAGACGCGCTACTCAAATTTTGAGCTGATCATAGTCGACAACAATTCGGTCGAGGCGGAAACATTCGATTATTTTGCCGAGTTAGCAAAGGATGGCCGGATTCGCGTGATTCAAGATCGTCAACCGTTCAATTTCTCGCGCATAAATAATCTTGCCGTACGCGAGGCGCGCGGTAGTTTGATTGGATTCATCAATAACGATCTTGAGGTCATAAATAAGGATTGGCTCGATGAATTGGTTTCCCATGCGGTTCGCTCCGATGTCGGGGCGGCGGGCGCGCAACTCTGGTATCCCAGCGACCTGCTGCAGCACGGCGGCATTATTTTAGGGATTGGTGGCGTTGCCGGCCATAATCACAAGGGCAAGCGCCGCGGTGATCCCGGTTATTTTAATCGCATCATATTGCCGCAAAATCTTTCGGCGGTGACAGCGGCATGTCTATTAATGCGCCGGTCGGTATTTGATGAGATTGGCGGCTTTAATGAGACCGATTTCTCGGTGGCATTCAACGATGTCGATCTCTGCTTGCGTATACGCACAGCGGGCTACCAAATCGTCTATGATCCGTTCGCCCAGCTTTATCATCACGAATCAGCGAGCCGAGGGTATGAAAATACGCCGGAGTAATTTCTGCGCTTCGAAGGCGAAATTGAGAAAATGAAGCAATCGTGGGGCGATGCGCTCAAGATCGATCCGTATTACAACCCCAATCTGACACTGCTTTCCGAGGACTTTTCTTTTGCGTTTCCGCCTCGCCAAGCAAAGCCGTGGAATTCATATTAAGTGTTGAAGCCTATGAAACTATCGATTGTCATTCCTGTTTACAACGAACGTGAAACGATTCGCGAAATTCTCGCGGCAGTCCGCGCCGCGCCGGTTGCGGACAAAGAGATTATCGTCGTCGATGACTTCTCGGTTGACGGCACGCGCGATATTTTGAATGGCGAGCTGCGCTCTCAGGTCGACGTGCTCGTATTTCATGATAAAAATCAGGGTAAGGGCGCCGCGCTGCGCACTGGATTCTCGCGTGCGACCGGTGATGTTGTTGTCGTGCAGGACGCCGATCTAGAATACGATCCGAACGAGTATCCTGTACTTATGGAACCGATCGAAAAAAACCGAGCCGATGTCGTTTTTGGTTCTCGCTTCATGGGGGCCCGGGCTCACCGTGTGGTCTATTTCTGGCACATGGTAGGAAACAAATTCTTGACCCTGCTTTCAAACATGTTCACTAATATCAACCTAACGGACATGGAGACCTGTTATAAGATGTTCCGTCGCGAGGTCATACAGTCGATTACCATTGAAGAGGATCGCTTCGGATTCGAGCCGGAAATTACCGCGAAGGTGGCACGCGGCGGATACCGCATTTATGAAGTTGGAATTTCCTATTATGGCCGCACCTATGCCGAAGGTAAAAAGATCGGTTGGCGCGACGGCTTTCGGGCGATTTACGCAATTTGCAAATATAATCTTCAACCAAAAAAATGACGCTGCGCATATTTTTGAAGCAGATTCGGGTGCATCAGTGGGTTAAGAACCTGCTGATATTTGTTCCGGTTTGCACGGCGCACCGCTATTTCGATCTGGCCGCGCTGCAGCAGTCGGCAATCGCGTTTCTCTCGTTCAGTTTTTGCGCTTCGGCGGTGTATGTAATCAACGATATGGTGGATATCGAGTCCGATAGGCGTCACGAACGGAAGCGGCTGCGTCCGCTTGCCAGCGGGCAGATCTCGATTACGTTTGCGCGCGTTCTGGTAATTGCGCTGCTCATCGGCGCGATGCTGTTGGCAGCACTCCTTTCGCATGAGTATTTTTTGGCGCTCGTCTGTTATTTCGTTATTACTACCGCCTATTCATTTATTCTTAAGCAGCTCGTGCTGGTCGATATTATAGTGCTTGCAATTCTCTACTCGATTCGCGTTATAGCCGGAGGCGTCGCAACCGGTCTCGAAGTGTCTCAATGGCTGATTGGATTCTCCCTTTTTCTTTTCGTCAGCCTTGCGTGTGTCAAGCGCTTTTCGGAGCTGCAAGGGCTCAAGCGCCGGGAAGAGGGCGTCGCCGCGGGGCGCGGGTACCTCGTCGGTGACTTGGAACAAATCTCTCAGTTTGGACTCTCGGCCGGATGTGTGGCGGTGCTGGTTTTTGCGCTCTATATTACCAGTTCTGATG
>CAYTAW010000446.1:0-3052 GCA_964435675.1 uncultured Bdellovibrionales bacterium | reverse complement strand
CCGGCGACTCGATGGCGGTCTACCCGCCGCAGAACGTCACGGCCGAGCAGCGTGCCGCGATCATCGACTACACAACGCGGATGGCGCTTGCCCTCGAAGTGCGCGGGTTGATGAACATCCAGTACGTGATCGCTCCAGATGCGGAGCCGGGCGGACCGGGCGTGTTCGTGATCGAGGCGAACCCGCGTGCCTCGCGCACGGTGCCTTTCATCTCGAAGGTGACGGGCGTGCCGATGGTCAAACTCGCGGTGAACATCATGCTCGGGCGTTCGCTGCGCGAGCAGGGGTACGAGGGTGGCCTGTGGCCGGAGCGCGGCCTCGTGGCCGTGAAGGCGCCGGTATTCTCGATGTCGAAGCTAATCGGCGTCGACACGTACCTCGGACCGGAGATGAAGTCGACCGGCGAGGTGATGGGAATCGATCGCGTCTTCGGTTCGAGCTTTGCTAAATCGCAATTCTCGGCCAAAGTTGTGCTGCCGACCGAGGGAAATGTGTTCCTCTCGGTTATGGACAAGGATAAGGAGGAAATGCTTCCGGTCGCCCAGGAGCTGCGCAATCTCGGATTTAAACTGTATGCGACCAAAGGCACTGCCGAATTCCTTAATACGCACGATGTACAGTCAACCATTGTTAAAAAAGTGCGTGAGGGCTCTCCGCACATCGTCGATATGCTCGGAAAGGGACAGGTTGCCTTGGTAATAAATACACCTGAAGGGCAGGGCGCCACGCTCGACTCACGTTCGATCCGGCTCGTGGCAAACGAGGTGAATGTACCGACCTACACTACGATTGCTGCCGCCTACGCCGCAACACAGGCGATCAAGTCGATTAAGGACGGTGCGATAAAGCAGGTTCGGTCGATTCAGGAATATCACGCCGAATTAACAACCTCTTAAAACCAGTTTTCCTGGTTATTTAGTGGCAAGCCCCCGCATACCGCATCCGGTATTAAGCGGTTGGCTCTTTTGAAGGGTACCTCAGCTCGAGAAAGTGCTGAATGCCTTGGGCCAATTGCAGCACGCTAATTGTGGCGGCCCGCTCAGATTCCACCACGAAGTTTCCGTTAAGTGCTTGGTATTTCTCATAGTTGGCGGCACTGCGACGTCCTTTTGCACAATTGAATTTGCATCCTCTTTATCGGATAATCACATACGGTCTACCGTAGGTTTGGCCATAGACAGAGTGGACGCCAGTCTCGCCTCCCTGAGGAGGCGGATCGAGCAAATCTCAATTATCATTAACGATTACTGCGGTGCGGCTCTATCTTGAATAACGAGTCTGCCTTGAATAGTGAGCATTTCACGGCTCGCCTTTCGATACATTAATAGGAGTGTAAGTCATGAAGCGTCCCATAACCCCCCGCGGATATAATCAATTGCGCGCGGAGCTTCAGCGTCTAAAGGGCATGCGTCCGGAACTGGCGCGGGCGATTGAAATTGCGCGCGGTCACGGAGATCTCTCAGAAAACGGCGATTACGATGCCGCGAAGGAAAAGTCGGGAATGACCGAGGCGAGAATCCGCGATATCGAAAGCAAGTTGTCGATGGCAGAAATTATCGATCCGACGAAGATTACCGTAAATGATAAAGTCGTTTTCGGCGTGTCGGTCAAGGTGGAGGAGTTAGAATCCGGAGACGAGAAGATCTTTTCGATCGTTGGCGCGGACGAATCGGCCGTTGAAAAAGGGTGGATATCGTGCGAGTCGCCGCTGGGCCGCTCCTTGATTGGCAAGTTAGTCGGCGATGTGGCGAAGGTTCAGCTACCCGCCGGTACCCGCGAGTACGAAATCGTCGAGGTCTATGTCGATTATGAAGCGGTGGAAACAGTAAGCGAGTGATCTCAGAAGAATCCATTCGAGAGGTGCGCGAGCGCGCCAGCATCACCGAGATCGTTTCGGATAGCGTCGTCCTAAAGCGTCAGGGGAGAGGCCTAACCGGACTCTGTCCATTTCATAGTGAGCGTTCGCCCTCATTTCACGTTCACGAAGAGGATGGCTACTACCACTGCTTCGGCTGCGGCGCGTCGGGCAATGTGATCTCTTTTGTTATGACTAGCCGGGGATTGTCGTTTCCCGAGGCCATTGAATACTTGGCCGAGCGCTATGGTATCGAGCTAAAGAAGATTTCAGGCGCAAAGACGAAGCGCGGCACTGATTGGAGCCGCGAAATTTTCATCGCGAACAAAATGGCGCTTGAATATTTTCAGCGCGGATTACAGAACGCACCGAAAGAGGTGCTGAAGTACGTTGAACAGCGCGGCCTATCTGCTGAAATGATTTCTTCATACGCAATCGGCTATGCCGGTAAAGAGCGCACCGCTTTAGCGGATTTCTTGACTAAAAACGGAATCAATCAAGAGCGTCAGATTCAAGCCGGACTGGTGCGTCGCAGCGAGCGCGGTGAATTATACGACACCTTTCGCGGCCGCCTGATCTTCCCGATAGCGCTCGATTCGCGCCGCGTCGCCGCGTTTGGCGGCAGAATTATTCCGACGCTTTTCGACGAAGAAACGCTCGGCCGTGCGCCGAAGTACCTGAACTCCCCCGAGAGCCAAGTCTATGAGAAGCGCAAAACCCTCTTCGGGCTCCCCCAAGCGATCCGCGGGATGCGCGAACACGGGTGCGTATATGTGGTCGAAGGATATATGGACGTGGTTTCGCTCGCACAAGCTGGCGTAAGCGAAGTCGTGGCTACCTGCGGAACCGCCCTGACCGAAGATCATCTCCGCCGCCTCTCGCGCCTCACCAAGCGCGTCGTACTACTTTTTGACGGCGACTCAGCGGGACGGCAGGCTGCGGGACGATCATTCCCGATCGCGCTCAACGCTGAAATCGACATCTTCGCTCTCTTTCTTCCTGAAGAGGACGACCCGGACACGATTGCCCGCAAACACGGAGCTAAAACTCGTGAAGACCTCGGCGCACTTGAAAAGGTCTCGCTCATTGACTGTTACCTTGCGATGATGGCGCGCGAATTTCAGGTAGATCGACTGTCGGAGCTCGGTCCCGCAAGTATCGATAAGATCGCCGCCGAGGTTGCTAAGATTTTGAAAC
>CAYTAW010000445.1:0-3054 GCA_964435675.1 uncultured Bdellovibrionales bacterium | reverse complement strand
TCGCAGGCCCTCTTTTATCACGACTTTCATGAGGACCTCACCGCGCCGCTTCCCGATTGGCTTTCATCTGAAGTTCGTTCATTGATTGATGAGCTGACATTCCAGGGCGGTAGCGACGAAAAAAAAGAGAAAGTTTGGTCGCGCACACCAGTCGGCCAGCTCTGTGTGCTCTATGATTGCGTATCGAATTTTCTTGATCGCAGCTGGATGACTGCTGAGAAGGCGGAGAAAAATGCGCAGTTTATTCGCGATTTGACTCAAACGGTCGAAGAGCAATTCGGCGCTCTCAATATCACCAAAATTGCCCGTTCGTTAACCACCGGCATAGCGGAGGTTCTTCCGCAGACGAGCCCGAATGGACGGGGGTGGCACATCCTTCCGTATCTACCTGAAGTGCGGCTCTCAATTGCCCATTTGGCAACCAGCATTCAGGAGATCGGCGGTGATCGGCACTATTTTGGCGTGCTTAATAAGAAAGCGCTGCAAAAAGGGCAGCGAATCTATGGTGCGCTTGGTGGGGCGGCCGCGTTAACCGGCGGTGCGCAGCGGGAATTCGAGTCGAAGTTTGCCGCCACGGCGTTCGAAGGCAACGACGCACGGTTCGTAATTGGGGGGAAGAGTGCCCGTACCGTGTGCGCATACATCCAATCGGATGGTCGCACGCTTATTGAAGATGGCATCGAACGCGAAATAAAAGAAGAACTTACGCAAGAAGTTTTGCTTACGGGAGCTGGAGCGATACTTTCGACGGAAGAACTAGAACAAATTACCATGGTCATGCGCGGAGTTTATCAGCAGCCATTTGTTGTTGGGGGTGATACTTCAGCTCGTCAAGCAAACATCCCGTCGGCGAGACTTTTTTTTATGCATGACCTAATAGCGGAGAAATCAATTGTCGATAAGATTCTTTCCCACCCCTCAATTCGTAAGCTCAGCGAGGACGAGGTCGCATCCACTAAAGGAGGCGCCACGAAAGGAGCGACGGATGACGGCGCTGCGATTGCAAATAATATTTTCCTCTACCCGTAATTTGGAGCACGGGGCTTGATTCCTGGTGCCGGGCACCGCATGGCTAGTTGAATCTTAGGCTGAATCTCACCAATCTTTGGGGCATGTTAGTGCTATCGCAGAGCTATTGAGCCTTGGTCGGATGCATATCGAGATCGGTCGGATTCTGGTGCAGGGCACCACAAAATTGTCCATCAATTGAGTTGGTTGACTTCTACACTGAATAACGGTTTGCTTGAATTAGGTTTACCTGTTACCGTAGAGGTATCAAGGTGATCTCACCGCAACTTACCTGCCGTGCAGTAATTTAATTACCCCACTGCTTTAAAGACGCGCACACCATATATAAGGCCCGATACGTAAGAGGGCAGAGCCTGGAGTGCGACTTGGCTCACTAACTGTATAAGATTATGTGTTTCCTCAAGGAGGGAACGCGGGAGTATTTCTATGAGTTTTGATCAATTTAAACTCGATCCATCGATTGTTGAAGGTATTGTGCGCCAGGGTTATACCGCGCCGACGCCAATCCAGGAAAAAGCGATTCCAGTAATCCTTAATGGCCGAGACGTGCTGGGCCTCGCTCAGACTGGTTCCGGCAAAACAGCCGCATTCGTGCTGCCCATTCTTAACCGCCTTATCGGCGGGAAGCGCGGCACTCTTCGTGCTCTTATCATCGCCCCGACCAGAGAACTCGCAACGCAAATCGATCAAGTTATTCTTGGATTCGCCGCCAAGACTGGACTGCGCAGCGCGACGATATTTGGTGGTGTCAGCATGAATATGCAGGTGCAGAAACTGCGCGCCGGTGTCGATATAATTGTGGCCTGCCCAGGACGGTTGCTCGACCATATTCGCCAGCGGACCGTTAACCTATCGTCCATTGAAATGCTGGTGCTTGATGAGGCGGATCAGATGTTCGATATGGGATTTTTTCCAACAATAAAACAGATCGTCAAAACGTTGCCGATGAAGCGACAATCGCTTCTCTTTTCGGCGACGATGCCCGCAGAGATTAAATCGCTTGCGGTATCAATTTTACGTGATCCGGAAAACGTCGATATCGGGAACAAAGCGCCGGTTTCGACTATCGAGCATGCGGTGTATCCAGTTCCTCAGACACTAAAGTCTGATTTGCTGCTAACGCTTTTTAAGCAAATTGAAATTGTCTCGGCAATAGTGTTCACGCGCACGAAGCACGGCGCTAAACGCCTCGCCGAACGCCTCGTTCGCTCGGGCTATGAAACAACTAGTTTGCAGGGCAACCTTTCTCAGAATCGCCGGATGGAGGCGATGGAAGGGTTTCGAAAGGGAAAATACAAGATTATGGTCGCGACCGATATTGCAGCGCGAGGAATCGATATTTCGTCGGTATCCCACGTAATCAACTTTGATATGCCTTCTACCGCTGAAGCGTACACCCATCGAATCGGCAGAACGGGTCGCGCATCGAGAAGTGGCGAGGCGTTTACATTTGTTACCTCAGAGGACGCGCAGATGCTCCGCTCCATCGAACGCATATTAGGCGGCGCGATTGAGCGTCGAAAACTCGAGAACTTTAAGTACGACGCCGCGCCGCAGCGCGACGAGCGTCCTCAACAACCAAGAGGAACTCGGCGTATGTCTCAGGGGCGGGATTCTAATCGCAGATTTTCCCGTGCAAATGATTCGCGCGCCACGTCTAGCGAACGACGAGATTTTCGGGGTGAGGGAAACAGGGCTCCCGTGAATGGCAATCGAATCAGCGCGGGGAGCAGGGACAATGACCGCGGACCTCGTACACATCAGGAGGGGGGTCGCACCGCTAGTAGTTCGAATTCTCGCTTCCAGGGCCGACGCTTTAATTCACCAAGAAAAAATTCGTCGATGAGCAACAATCGCTCGGAATACTCGAGGAACCGTCCTTAGACGCCGGTTTAATATCCGATCGAGCTTTTCGATTTGGGGAGACCCCGATAACGGCGTCTCCCCAGTGCTATTCACTCTAAGTCACTTTTCTCTTTTCCTCCTACGGTCGTGTTGCCCATCGCATCGGTTGTCGTCTTCGTT
>CAYTAW010000444.1:0-3064 GCA_964435675.1 uncultured Bdellovibrionales bacterium | reverse complement strand
GAGCTGGGGAAGAATTTCCATGCTCAGACGCTATCAAGGCGATAGGAAAAGATAAACAGAGGATCTCAAAGCTCAAGGTGGAGGAGCGGGTGGTGAGATAAGCGAGTTTCAGAAGGGGATGGCTAGGAGATTTTCTTGCGCGTAGAGGTCGGTGCGAACGTTCGCTTGTCATTCTCGACCACGATTACGTTATCCCCCCACGAATGGCCGACAAACGGTGCGTCGTATGGAAAGCGTCCTTCTTCGTTCGGATCGTATGTCATGCTGGTAATATAAAATAAGTGCGCATCATCGCTTAGCACTTTGCAGCCATGCAAAACACCGGGAGGGATCATGACGCACAATTCGTGCGTGTCCGACCCGTAACGGCTTTCACCCATGCGGAAAACCATCTTCGATTTGTAGGTCGGGCTCTCTTCCCGATTGTCGTAAAGAACGGTCTCCACATTTCCCATTGGCACGTACCACCAGTCAATTTGTTGGTGATGATAGTGCCATGCTTTGACCACATTCTTTTGCATGTAGCTGTGACTCCACTGGCCGAACGGAGAGCCGCTGCTATTGAAGAATTTGTTATCGTTGAAGAATGGATCGGTGGAGCGCACGACTTCGCGGAAGAATCCCCGTTGATCACCGTGCGATTTAAGCGCTTTGATTGATACGCCGAAAATCTGATTTTCCAAAGCCACCCCTTATTTTATCGCACCGTTTTTGCGCTGGCGCGCGTGAGTCGATCGAGAATCGCCCTACCGATTCCGACCGGTTGGCACTCTTCGACGACGATTAAATCGAGCCCGAGACTATCAAATTCCCGCATTGATTTGAAGAGATTGCGGGCGATCTCCTCCAGATCGCCGCTGGCGCTCAGCGCGCGCGATATATGCACGTTCGCGCACAGCGTAGGAGGTCTTTGGGCATTAAGATAGAGCAGTCCGCAGCGCGCCGGAATCGCTCCTATTTTGCCGAGCAGCGAAAGCGGTGTTCGTGGCGAATAGTGCTCGCGAAGCATCCCGGGTGCGAGGATGCGGTCTTCTTTTCTGAGAAGCGAAGTCGCGGGAATACCCGTTGCCTCGGAGATCTGTTCGGCCGTTACCTGTCCCTGACGCAAAATCTTTGGTTCCGCGCCCGAGAGATCGAGAATTGTCGACTCGAGGCCAACTTGGCACGCGCCGCCGTCAAGAATGATTTCGAGCGCGGAATCGAGCTGCGCTGCGACGTGCTCCGCTAGGGTTGGGCTTATATAATTTGACGGGTTAGCGCTTGGCGCGGCGACTGGAAACTCGCACTGCGCGAGCAGCGCATGTGCGACTGTATGTGAAGGGATTCGAATTGCTACGGTGTTGAGTCCGGCACAGACCGATGGTGCGATTTTGTCGTTCCGGGCGATCACGAACGAAAGCGCACCCGGAATAAAGCGGCCTAGCTTTTTAAGAATTGGTTCGGCGGCTTTCGCGGCATCCGGATCTGCGGCGAGAGAGATTCGTTCCAGTGAAGATATGTGCACGATGAGAGGGTTGTGGCTCGGGCGTCCTTTGATTTTGAAAATATTCGCAACGGCGCGTTCATCGTATGCGTTTGCGCCAAGGCCGTATACCGTTTCCGTGGGAAGTCCGATCACGCCTCCCGATCGCAATGCGTCTGCCGCGCGCGCGATATTGTCGGGTGTCGGCGCGAGTATCAAACTCATGCAGTGAGGTTTCCAACGGGATACGCGTGCGTTATTGGCGACGCAACTCTAGGCCGATATCTTTCTTGCATTTTTCAAGAGATTCGGTCAGTTTGCGCACCGTTTCGATTGAAATGGAATCGATCCTCAGATTTGACTCGAGCGCTTCGTCGGTGCGTTTGATGCAGGCTGTATCAACTACCTGGGGCCCAAGGAATGCTTGTGCTGAGCTCTGCTGATCGAGCTGATTCTGAGCCATCGCTTCGGCCGCTTCTTTGTTAGTTCCCTGCTCGTTTGGCGCAAGTACCCAGCGTCGGTAGGCGAGGGAGCCGAGTTCGCTGCCGTGACAAAATGGATGAGTTGCTGAGGTGAAAAAGCAGTTAGAGCGATTGAAGCCGTGATAGCTAAAGCACTCGCGGATTAAAGATATGCACTGCAGCGATTCTTTATCGGAGGTCGGCGGAGCTTCAACGTCGCTGTGAGCGGCGTTGGCGCGCGGAGTGTTCACAAGGCAGAGAGCAAAAAATAACGCTACAACTAAACTCTTTTTCATTGTGGATCCTGCAATTGGACTAGCCGCCTGGGCCTGATTCTAGCACCGAAAGTTTGTCGATACAAGGTGGTAACTAATTGAGATTATTGCCTATTTCGCGGCTGTGCGTGCGCCCTGACAGAGCTCAAGCAGCACGCCACCGGTGCTTGCGGGGTGGAAAAAGGCGATTGTTTTTCCGCGCGCTCCAGGGCGCGGCGCGGCGTCAATTGCTTTAAAGCCGCTTGCGACCAAACGTCCCCAGTCGGATTTGATGTCATCGCTTCGAAGGCAGAGGTGGTGTAGGCCCGGGCCACGGGTCGTTAGGAATTTGTGCACCGGTCCCGCTGCGCTCAGTGGCGAAATCAATTCTATCGTACTCGCGCCGGTTTCGAGAAAGGCAACGGCGAGGTTCTCAGCAGAGAGTTCTTCTCGGTGGGCAAGTGTATGGCCGAAATTCTTTGTGTAGAGATCGATTGACTGATCGAGGTTCGTGACGGCGATGCCGATGTGGTCCAGGGGGAGACGGGGGAGCATGTGCGTAGCGTAGGGGGCGCGGGTGCCAGGTGTCAATTAGAGAATGACGAATAAAAAAAGCCTGCGGGGTTTAGCCGCAGGCTTTTTATTTGGAGCTATTGGAGATGATCTATCCGCTTTCGACCCTCTCGGGGAGTTGCAACGGATAAAGTCATTCCGGATAGCGGAATGACTTTACATCATTCCACCCATTCCTCCCATGCCGCCCATTCCTGGAGCGCCGTGTGAGTGAGGAGCCTCTTCCTTTGGCTTCTCAGCAATTAGAGTTTCCGTGGTGAGCATCAAGCCCGCTACGGAAGCTGCGTTCTGTAGCGCGGTGCGACCGACCTTGG
>CAYTAW010000443.1:2454-3066 GCA_964435675.1 uncultured Bdellovibrionales bacterium | reverse complement strand
CTCGAACAGGTTGCCCACGAGCTTCGTGACGAACTGATTGAAACTGTTTCTGAATCGGGCGGACACTTCGCCTCAAGCTTGGGAGCAACTGAAATTTCCGTCGCCTTGCATACCGTATTTGACACCCCCGAAGACAAACTCGTTTGGGATGTCGGCCATCAAGGATACATCCACAAGATGCTCACCGGCAGACGGAAACGCATGAGCACGATCCGACAAAAAGACGGGATTTCCGGATTTCTTCGTCGCGACGAGAGTATCTATGACACCTTCGGCGCAGGACACGCGGGAACGAGCATTTCCGCCGCCGTGGGTATGGCGGCTGCGCTCACTGAGCGCGCGCCTGAACGCAGCGTGGTTGCCGTGATAGGCGACGGATCGATCACGGCAGGCATGGCGCTTGAAGCGTTGAATCACGCCGGCGCTCTTAAATTAAAAAATTTGATCGTTGTCCTGAACGATAACGAGATGTCGATCTCAGAAAATGTCGGCGCCATGAGCTGGTTGTTTTCAAAAGCGGTCACTTGCAAGCCGAGCACGTTCGTACGCAGCGGCTTCAAGGCACTGCATCGCCGCGGCTACGTCCCGGATCTTGTTTACAAAGCGATCGAT
>CAYTAW010000443.1:0-2444 GCA_964435675.1 uncultured Bdellovibrionales bacterium | reverse complement strand
AGCTGACTCAAAGCTTTATGGCCAGCCCTGCGATGCTCTTCGAGTCATTTGGTTTCCGCTATATCGGTCCGGTCGATGGACACAACATCGCCGATCTCATTACAGCGCTCGAACATGCGCGCGATCAGGATGTGCCGGTGTTAGTCCATGCGCGCACAAAGAAAGGAAAAGGGTATGAGCCTGCCGAAGCCGATCCGGTCAAGTGGCACGGTGTAACCCCCTTTGATCGCTCGCGTGGTCAGTTTGCTGCGCCCGCGTCGACAGCGCCGAAACCTCCCACGTATACTTCGGTATTCGCTCAAACAGTGATCGATCTTGCCAATCGCGACGATCGCGTAGTGGCAATCACCGCCGCAATGCCGAGCGGGACCGGACTCGATGCATTCCAAAAAGCGCATCCGGGCAAATTCTACGATGTCGGTATTTGCGAACAGCACGCGGTCACGTTTGCTGCGGGGTTGGCATGCGAAGGCAAGCGCCCTATTTGCGCAATCTATTCGACGTTCCTACAGCGTGCGTTCGATCAAGTCATACATGATGTCTGCATCCAAAACCTTCCGGTTATATTCGCGATCGATCGCGCCGGCATGGTCGGCAACGATGGAGAAACGCACCAAGGCCTTTTCGATCTCGCGTTTCTTCGCTCGCTGCCCAATATGACGATCATTTCTCCCAAAGACGAGGCCGAACTACAGGGCATGCTCGCAGCGGCGCTCACGCACTCCGGCCCCATTGCTATACGCTATCCGCGCGGCGAAGGAGTCGGGGTCGCGCTGACTCATCATCCTCAGCCGACCGCAATCGGACGCGCAGAAGTGCTCACCCGCGGAGAAGACGCTCTGGTACTCGCGTTCGGACCGGTCACGCAACTAGCTATGGCGGCCGCGCGGCAGCTCGAAGAACGTTACGGAGTTCGCGCGACGGTCGTCAATGCGCGCAGCTGCAAACCGCTCGACGAAGCCTTCCTGTCGAAGGAATTGCCACGGTTTACCCTTGTATGCACCGTTGAAGATCACAGCCGTTCAGCCGGTTTCGGTTCAGCAGTCGCCGAGTTCGCGCTGGATAATGGTATCGAGATCCCGCGTTTGATTCGATTTGGGGCGCACGATTGGTATACCGCTCACGCCTCGCAGTCGCAGCAATATCAATTACATGGATATTCCGCTGCCGATATCGCTTCTCAAATTGCCGATGCGCTCGGACGCAGCGCTTCGCAGAATGCGGTGAATTCCTAAATAGTATCGGCGATAGTTGCCTGCGAGCATATCGAGCGGGATCGTTCAGTGCTTCATTGATACCCGCGATCTGTTTGCGTATTAAAAATACTGAATGCCCCCTGCCCCGATAATTCCGAGCGTTCCCTCTTTCTCTTGAAGGATAAAATTCAAATTGTCATCGAGCTGAACATTGGCAAACCCTGACACATCACCGGCGGAACATTTTTCGCTAGTTCCAATCGAATTGACGCCGATGATTCCGTAATTGTTTCCGACTTTGTGCCCCGCGGGCCCGCCCGAGTCGCCATTACAGATCGTTTGACCGGTTGAATCGTATGCCGCGGCGAGAAGATCGTCGGAATAATTGGTTTGAAAGTCAAAAACCTCGAGCAACATTCGGCCGTAGCGCAGCGTACCCAGCTCCCCATTCTCATTTTTTCCGTACCCGTATATTCCAATTGGGTCTCCGGAAGCCGCGCGGTGCGCGCCAGTTCCAACCAGAGGAATCGGGGCGCGTGATCCAACTTCATTTTTCAGCACGACGATCCCGATATCGTAGGGATTGCCTGGGATGGAATCCCATTTTGGATGCATCTTGAAACGTGCGACTTGAAACGGCTCAAAATCCTGCTTGTTTGAATGAGAATCTTTGGGAAAGCCGGCTATCAAACCGGTAACGCCGCCGTGCGGATCCAGGCAGTGCGCGGCAGTCAGGATTGTGGAAGGAGTAATCAACGTGCCGGTGCAGATCGCGGCACCGGGAAGACCATATAGATCTAATTGCAAAAGCGCGATTGAAGTCTGCTGCAAATCTTCGCAGGTCGTGCCGTTGGTTATTCGTAGGGTTTCGCCGCACAATCCACTTGTCTCTTCGGGAGCAGCACGGCTCGTCTTATCGTCATCAGGCTTGGTGCAACCGGCTAGTATCAGCAGCGCTGCGGCGGCAATAAGATGTTTAATTTTGTTGATCATGAATTATCCTCCATTCCCCCGCCCTCCTTTCCGCACGTCTTGTTCAAATGCTTCCATTATTTTCAAGTGTCTAAAGGAAGCGCGGTGTCGAATTTTTGGTCGCAATTTGAAGAGCGGTTTTGCTAAGTAGAATCAATGAATTCAGCCGGTTAGGGTTTGGCCGAAAGATTGCTTTGTCCTATCCCATTGAATTCGAATGCGGTTGCCAAATAAGTGAAGCAAATAAACGTCTACAATTGATAATAGGGGTATATA
>CAYTAW010000442.1:0-3068 GCA_964435675.1 uncultured Bdellovibrionales bacterium | reverse complement strand
CATACAGGTAGGGAAACGATAGCTTCATCTCACTGGATTTCACTTTCATTTTTTCGAATGAATCATCCGGATACTGAACGGCGTCATTGGACGAGATTGCCGTGAATCGCACGCCCTTTTCCTGGAAGCGGTTAGCCACCTCAATTAGCGCCTGGTCGCTGCCCTTTACGTACGGACAATGGTTGCAAGAAAACACCACGACTGCGGCCCTCCCCCCTTTGAGATAGTCGCTGCCGAGCATTTTGCCGTCGACATTGGGAAGCGAGAATTCAGGAAGCGCACTACCAATTGGGAATTTCTCACTGCTCAAATCGCGTTCCATGCTGTTGCTCCTTATACGGTAAGCACAATGGTATATTTCTTCGGCGTGCGCTCATCGGTTGAGCGGCGCTGAGGAGATACGAGTCGCCTACTCTTTTTTGAGGGACTTATGAGCGCCGTCGCAAACCGCGCCCTTGGCGCTATGCTTGCAGCCACACCAACCGACCGTACGCTTCTCTTCAATCACAACAGCATGCGGCGAAAATTCAGTTCCGGAGTGAGATCCATCACAAAACGGCTGCTTATTAGACAGTCCGCAGGCGCACCAATAATACGTGCCCGGCTCCATCTCCATCTTATACGGACCGTCCTTCGCAACATGTGGCTTTTGATCGCTCATCGATTATACCTTTTTAAAGTAGCGCGAGTGCTCGCGTAAAAACTTCTCGACCTCTCCTGAGAACCACTCAGGATATTCAATCATCGGCGCGTGTCCGCAATTCTTGATCGAAACCAGCTTTGAATTGGGGATGTGCTTGTGAAACGTCTCGGCTACATCCATCGTGGTAACCGTATCATCCTCCCCCCAGAGAAGAAGTGTCGGCACCTTAATCTGGGGCAACAATTTTAGCAAATTATCCTTCTTAGCGCTGCGTGCCGCATGAATCAAATTAAGTGTGTTAGCACGACTCGAAAGAATATTGGCGATCTCATCAATCGCCTCCTCGGTGACGAAATGCTGATTCCAAAATACGCGCGACATATGCTCACGCACGAATTTTTTATCAGGGCGCACGGGAAGCGAATCGACAGAGTGTTCATATAGTCCGGAAGTTCCCGAAAGAATCAAGCAGTCGACGAGCTCCGGCGAAGCCAGGCAGAGCCGGAGCGCTACGTGCCCACCGAGTGAATTTCCACAAAGGGTTACCGGCTGGAGCTGACGTTCGCGCACCAAGTACTCGGTATAGACCGAGAGGGCTTTGACGCGCACTTCAGAGCGATGGCCGGTGAGAATCGGAAATTGCAGCGCGATCGGGCGTGCGAACTTTGCCAAGAGCGGCGTCAGCGAATTCCAATTCGAGAGCGCGCCAAGCAAACCGTGAAGCAGTACAATCTCAGGACCGGTATCGCCCTGCTCAACCGTACTGAACTTTTGCGGCTCGTCATGCTTCAACCAGTGCGGATCACACGCACCGTGTCGCAAAGCTGCTGCTTTAAGGGTATTGAAAAGGCCCTGATTCATTAAACACTAACTCGCGGCATAAACATAAATTGCCCCAGCCATCTAATTGATTTTTGGGTACAAATCGGCTGAAACGCCCACGCTCCAGAAGATACCGCAGGTTGGGCCGACGCGATTATGCCTAGCTTCAGACCAATTTCTGAAAGCATAGAGAGGCATCCGTGCACGGATGCGCGGAAAGAGTAATAAACCAGATTACACATCAACTTCAAGTCTATGAGCGTTTTCCTGAATTAAACGGTATCTCTCCCCAGTCTCCTTGCCCATCAAATTTTCGAACACCTGAGCTACTAAATCCTGATCATCTATGCGAATTCGCATGATATTTCTAGCTTTTGGGTTCAAGGTCGTATCCCAGAGCGTGCTCGGGTTCATCTCTCCCAAGCCCTTAAAGCGGGTTATATGGACTACGCTGCGCGCATTCTTATCCTTAAGAACCTCCTCCTTCTCTTCATCAGAGTATACCCAATGTTCCTCCTCTTTCGAACCCGAACCGATGCGAATGCGGTAGAGAGGAGAAAGGCCGATATAGAGATACCCCTCTTCGACCAATGGGCGCATGAAGCGGAAAAAGAATGCCATCAAGAGCGACGCGATGTGCATTCCGTCCGCGTCGGCATCAGTCAGAATGATTACCTTGCCGTAGCGCAGCCGGTCGAGACGGATGTTTGCGCCGTACCCGCACCCGAGAGCGGATATTAAATCGGTAATCTCCTTGTTCTCTTTAATCTTGGCCTCAGTCGCTGCGATAGAGTTGAGAATTTTTCCTTTGAGCGGGAGGATCGCCTGCGTCTTGCGATCGCGTCCAGCTTTAGCGCTGCCACCCGCGGAATCACCCTCAACGATGAAGATTTCACTCTCCTGGGGCTTGTTCGAAGAGCAATCGGCGAGCTTACCCGGCAAATTGAGTCGGTGACTGACACCGACCTTACGCGAAACATTCTGCGATGCGCTGCGAGCGGCCGCGCGCGCCTTGGCCGCAAGCGAGATACGCTCGACAATCGCCGCCGCGATGCTCGGCTTCGAGTTAAGCAGATTTTCAAAGGTGCGCACGAGTGCCTCCACCGGTGCGGTAATTTCCGGATTGTTCAATTTGTCTTTGGTCTGTCCCTGAAACTGAAGCTGACTGACCGCGCCCGGCACCGTAACCGAAAGCACAGCAATCAATCCTTCACGAATATCTTCACCGCCAATTTTTAGACCTTTCAGCTGCTTGTCATGAACGGCGAGATAATTGCGCACGGCCTTCCCCAATCCAGACTTCAACCCGTCTTCGTGGGTGCCGCCCTGCGCAGTGTGAATGCCGTTAACGTAGGACAACGTTTTCTCTTTGGTCGATTCGGTCCAGCAGAATGCGACGTCGATCTTCACCCCTTCGTTGCGCTCAAGAGCGAATATCTCGCCGCCCAGCGCTTCGAGCTTCTGCTCTTTGAGAAGCGACTGCAGATACGAGTGCAGACCGTCGTCGTACTTAAATGTTTTATCTTCACCCGAAACCTGATTGATAAATACGATCTTAAGGCCTTTATTGAGAAAGGCCTTCTCTTGCAGAATCTTTTCGATG
>CAYTAW010000441.1:0-3071 GCA_964435675.1 uncultured Bdellovibrionales bacterium | reverse complement strand
CTCCAACGCCGGCGTGTATCTGACCGATGAATCATTTGGCTTTCTCGCTCGCTTCCGCAAATCACTGCGCCTAACTCCTCAGGAACGCTACGATCCGAAGGGGAAACTATTCCTATCGCCCGAGGCATTCACGAAGCCACTCGGCGCGCCACAAAAATTAGAGTGTGTGCTCTGCTTGACCCCTAATGGCGCGCCCCTCGAGATCGGGACGGCGCGCGCCCGGCTTTCACTGCTGCTTAGTTCAGTATATCTCTCCTCGGTAATGCTTGCCGCCCAACCCGATCGCTATTTAGATATGTTCTCTCGCATCGTGCGTACGATTCCGTTCCGGGCGATCGGCAGAGAACGCATTGATGCAACCTTTAGCTCTACGGAATCTCTCTATGAACAGCTTATCAGACAGTGTTAATCCGCAAACGTGGCGAGAATTCTATGATCTTCAAGCGAAGGCCGACTCCGACTCCGCAGCGGCGGGATTTCGAAATGAAAAACAGTACGCAGCGCGGGAAGAGCACGTCAAGCGAGTCTTAAAATTCTTCTTTGGGGACTCGCCACCGCGTGTGTTGCTCGATATCGGCTGTAACCGGGGATTTTTTGCCGAGTATCTCAGCACTCTCTCGGAACAAACCATTGGACTCGACTACGCGGAGCCGGCCGTGCGTTATTGCCGTGAACACGACCGTTACTCGCTGCAGCTATTTGCTGACGGCATTCGGTTACCGCTCCCAGAGACGAGCGTCGACGCCTGCGTACTGCTCGATTCACTGACATCCTGCGATATGCCCGACATATTAATCGCCGAAGCCTCGCGTGTGCTCAAGCCAGGCGGGAGGATATTTATCGAAACGCTCTGCTATCAAGGCGCGTGGTTGGAAACGCTGCGTTTTATCCGCGCGACTTTTCGCGATCTACTGCGCCGATCGAAAAAGGCAAGTCTGGTGGAAACCGTGCGCCGCTCATTCAATCGCTCATTCCGCCCAGCCTTGAATAATTTGCCGCTTAACCGCCCCCGTAAAGATGAACTACTCAGCGCGCTCGAAAACGTTGGAATCAAAGAGGTGTCGATTCACGAGACCCGCCTTTTTAAATTTTTCCCGCGAGAACGCATTATTGTTTGCGGGATTAAAGTGTAGCCCCTATTACCGAACGTAGAAGGCGGCTACCGAAATGTGCCGCCATTTATAGCACCGACCCCTTGTTACAGGTTCAGTCCAGACAGCTCAAAAAGGCGTCTCGGGAAACGCGAGAAAGGGTTGCCGCAAATGGACGCGGTCCTCAAAATTGGCTTGCTCAGGAACAAGCGAGAAAATCTCGTCCTGCTTGTCGATTTCGACCCAGGCATGAGCCTGGAATTCCTGATTCTTGCGCTGCACACCAAGCCGGATGCGTGAGACGATCCCCATCTGCGAAAGAAGAAAACGCACCGTAATCGAGCGCTCGAGGCAGTTCACCTTAACCGGGCCAAGTGCGCGCGCCAATAGATCCACCGCTCGCACCGCTTCCTGAGCGCGACGGCGCAAAAACGTGCGCCGCACGAAAATAACGGAGGGAACCTTTGTCAAAAAATTTGAGAGGCGAAGCAAGAGCCGAAAGTGCGCGCAGCGCACGACAACTATCGAAACGACCAGGACCGGCAGTCCAAGCAGCATCAAATAAATGCGCAATGGAAGCGATTGGTCTCTCTTTTGAATAGGTCGGGCATTTCTTATCGGATCGTTAAACAGACAGTCAGCGCGTCGTTGACTGCTCATAACTCAACTCCCCGTAAGCGTATTAGTCGCGACCGTTCCCCAGCACGAAACCGTCGGCGTCTCAGTGAATAATTCGAAGGCCCCGTCGACAGATTCTTCTGCTCCGAGATGGAAGCGAATTAGTTTATTTTTAAGAAGTTCTAAAATGACAATCCGCATTCCGGCCTGAAGCGGCTCGAGCAGCGCACCAAGCTGCGCGGCAACCTGCTCATCCTCGTTGCTCTCGAGGTCGACTACGGTCTGCCCCGCGACTTCATCCTGCAGCGAAAGGAAAAACTGCCCTGCGGGACGGTTTAAAGAAAAATAATTTCCAGTCGAGGTATCGAGAAGCACCAACGAATCATCCAGCCATACATGGGTAACCGAACTACTTCGAAGAAATGAATTACTCATCTGGATTTAACTATAGTACGAAACCATTTTATTACCTAGTTTTACTTTCTTTTAGGTTAAAGGGCAAAACTTTTCGCGCGATCTTACGGCTTAAAATCGCGATAAAACTGAATATACCGGCGACGTGCCAGCGCGTCATGAGAAAGCTCATAAAGGCTAATGGCGGAACGATAGCCCCGTCAGCAAAGGAAGAGAACTGATAACGAAAATACACTAAGCGCAGGCGTTCATTTAAAGTTCCCGCGGGCGCTCCCTTAAACGACTGTGTGCGCATGAAGCGCTCGCTGGCGCCCGGTTTTCTCTCTGCGATTTTCGAGATAAATGTTTCTGGAATCGAAGCATGGAAGGTACCATGTAGATAAAGAAAGGCCCGTTCGGTGATATAACGATGGCGGCTCACTGATAACAAATACAATTGGCGATCCCAATCAATCGACGATTTATACGTCTCGAGCAAATGCATCGCATCGATAACCCAATAATTCTCCGCTGGATACTGCAATCCTCCGTGAGAGCAGGTGACAAAAAAGAGCTCCTGCAAATCGGGGATAAAAAATAGCTCACGCTCGCGCTCGGGAAGGGCGCGCTGCCAGAGCGCCGCATCGAATGCGCGCGCCGACCAGACTTGCGCCTGCCAGTGCAGATCGATCCTATTCAAACTATTGTCGACGAGATCGACCGAGTGGGCCGTATCGCCGAACGCCGCGTCAATTGCCGGCCGAAAAGGTAGCCAGCCATGCTGTGCCAATAAAATTCGAGCGCCTTTCACCTGGTGCGGCTTGATCAGAAGATCAACATCGCTCATATACCGGATGCCGAGGGGGTACTCATAGTGCGAAATGAGAGCGGCACTTTTAAGAAGCATCGATGCAATGCCGCGCTGGGCTAAAAGCGTGCGCACGCGCTCGGCGCCGAGCAGCAGGAGCT
>CAYTAW010000440.1:0-3073 GCA_964435675.1 uncultured Bdellovibrionales bacterium | reverse complement strand
AGGTTGCACACGGCAGTCTCCTGCGCCGAGGTGTTGAGCAGAATCTCAGTACAAAGGTTGGAGCTATGCACGACGCCGACGTGATCTTGGGGCGATCGGATGTTCGAGGGATCCTTGAAGGTAATCCATGGATGACCGGTCTCGAAGACCATGCTCAGCATCTTCCTCCAGAGGGCAACCGCCTCGATTCTCTTGAAGAGCTTAAGCTTACCCTCCTCAACCATCTTCTCGTATTCCACGTAACGCTTCTCGAAAGCCTTGCCGTAGAGATCGTGCAGGTCTGGAACATCGCTCGGGCTGAACATCGTCCACATGCCGTTCTCGGCGACGCGCTTCATGAAAAGATCTGGAATCCAGTTAGCGGTATTCATGTCGTGGGTGCGGCGGCGCTCATCACCCGTGTTTTTACGAAGCTCGAGAAAGTCCTCGATGTCGAGATGCCACGTTTCGAGATACGCGCACATCGCGCCTTTACGCTTGCCGCCTTGGTTAACAGCGACCGCGGTGTCGTTAGCGACTTTCAGGAACGGGATAACGCCCTGACTGCGTCCGTTAGTTCCCTTAATGCGCGCGCCGGTAGCGCGAACATTCGTCCAGTCATTGCCGAGACCCCCTGCCCACTTCGAGAGCTGCGCATCGTCGGATACCACCTTGAAGATATGACCGAGGTCATCCATTACCGTCGAGAGGTAGCACGAACTCATCTGCGAGTGATTGGTTCCCGAGTTGAAGAGCGTCGGCGTGCTCGATACGAAGAGGAAGCGCGAAAGCACGTCGTAGAACTCGATAGCGCGCTCATTCCTCTGATTGCCTTCGAGTAGGCTCAAGCCCATCGCAACGCGCATCCAGAAGATTTGCGGAGTTTCAAGCTTGCGATCCTCATGGTGGATCAAATAGCGGTCATAGAGTGTTTGCAAACCGAGATAGGTGAACTGGTCGTCGCGAGAGAGATCCATCGCGCTGGCGAGCTTGTCGAGGTCGAACTCAAGCAGCTTCGGATCGACACGATCAACACTGACCGCCTTCTTCAACTCTTCCTTGAAGTAGTTGCGGTGCAGGGCGGTAAGATCCGGATTGTGCGCATCCACCCCCATCGTCTCACGGTAGATAACATCGAGCAGCAGGCGGGCGGCAACTGTCGAATAGGCCGGCTCTTTTTCGATTTTGGCACGCGCGGCGAATATATTTGCCGAATCAATCTCTTCAAGCACGATGCCTTCATAGAAGTTGCGCACCGATTCTTGAAGCACCTCTTCGCTGTCGACTAAACCATCTAGATTGCGGCAAGCGAATGTAATTCGCTTGCGAAGCTCGCCCTCACGAACCTCAACGCTCTCGCCATCCTTGGCAACCTTTGCGTGAAAAATCTTCCCTGCGTCCTCGATCGAAAGCTCTTGTTGAGCCGATGACGCTTCTTGAACTTGCTCAACGACTTCTTCCTGCTCAAGCGTGCGGGCGCGAGCACGCTCCGCGCGGTAAAGGATAAAGTCTTTGGCAATCTGATAATACCCTTCGGTCATCATCACGCGCTCGACTTCGTCCTGAATCGTCTCTACGTCGAGCGTCTTGCCTTCTTTCGAAATCGCCACTGCGCGAGCGACGACTTTATTGGTCAGCAGGTTGACCGAATCAATGGTCTCCTGTGGCGTTGCGCCCTGGATGCTGAGCGAGGCGCGGAAGGCGCTTTCGATAGCAGCGCCGATCTTCATCGGATTAAAACGCACCGAGGTTTTGCCGTCGCGGCGCAGCACTTTCAAATTGCGCGGCGAATCTTCGCGCAGCGCTTTATGCTCGTCACGATAGAGAATGTAATTGCGGGCGATGTCGTAGAGACCTGCTTGCATCAATTTGACTTCAACCAAATCTTGAACGCCTTCAACCGTCAAGCAGGCGCCGTCGGCGGAAAGGGTGCGCGCATCAACGGATACTTCATCAGCTACTTTTTGAGCGATGCTAAAAAGCTCCTGAGAGAGGGGGGCGCTAGCCGGAATTTGATTGGTAGCACGAACAGCCGCTTCAACCGCAGTCGCGATGCGCTCTTTGCGGAACGGAACAAGCATGCCATTACGTTTGACGACCGAAAACGGCTCGGAACTGACTACCCGCTTTATCTCGACAACGCGCGTCGCTTCGTTCTTGCCTTTTCCATTAATATTCATGGCGTTCATGCCGTTTTTCGCTGTTTGGGAAAAGGTGGAAGAGGCGCCTGTTTCTTGCATGTCGGAAGTCCTTTTATTATTACTCACTATTTCGCTCCCAGCTTAATTTCCGCCAAAATCAGCTATCCCTAGACAAAAGAATAGCAAAGCTCTCGAAAGAACCACCGTGAAAATTACGATGTTTTAACAATAATTGCCAGGTTCGGCTAAAACGGCGTTACCACAACATCTTGTGTTTACCTACAGCCTACACCCCAAGATATATGTGAAGGTAAGAGAACCTGTCTACACAATTTCTGACGAACTTTTTCGGTTATTTTTCGATAATTAATTCTAAATAGGTAACCTACTGTATTTAGTATTCAAACCAAAACTTTTCGTACCCAAAATTTTTTCAAATTAGTTTCTAAAATTTTATAATGGCCTGTGGTTAAACTGTGGATAACTCAGCGGCGGTGCAAGCCGGAGCGCAACTTATTAAAATGATTATCGATGGAAAAATTTGCGCACTTCTCGGAGGGGATCTCTTCTGAATTAACTGACGAAAGTGGGCGCCAATACATTCAGCCAGGTCTCGAGCGCAAGATTTTTTTACCAACTGAAGTTGGCGTATTAGAAAATTACATCAGCGTCTGATAATTCTAGTATTTCGTCACGCTCGGATCGACGTCGTCACTCCACCGCAGCACGCCGCCGGTCAGATTAGTCAGATTAGTGAAACCCTGACTCTCGAGAAATTCGATCGCCCGGCCGCTCCGGCCACCGCTTCGGCAATAGACAACAACCTGCTTGTCTCGCGGAATTTCGCTCAGGCGCTGAGCGACCTCTCCGAGCGGAATAAGGGTGCCCCCAATATGGCAAATCTCGCGCTCATTTTCCTCGCGCACATCAATCAAGACAACTTCCTCACCGCT
>CAYTAW010000439.1:2414-3078 GCA_964435675.1 uncultured Bdellovibrionales bacterium | reverse complement strand
ATTCCCATCCGCCCATGGCAGGCGCAAGAATACGCGCCTGGTCATCGCCAACAATCCGATCAGCGGGATCGTTACGCAAATAGGGATAATTTTTCTTCGGCGGATTCGACGTATCGCCCGGCATTCCGAAAGCCTGGGAGAACGGCACGCTCCTCTTTCCGTATAGAATGCTGTAAAAAAGATTATCGATTACATCCGCTTCATTCATCGCGCCCGACTGGCGGCGCAGAATAGTATCGGTTGCAACGCCCCCAGACTTCACTAATCGCGCGTTCTCGAGCGGTGCGACCACCTCTCCGAGTTCAAAATCGACGCAGTACTCTTCCCGCTCTCGTTCCGAACCGTCTTTAATCTTTTGGAGCACAGAAATAAATGAATCTATGGAAAGCCCCAGTTCAGGAGATGCACCATCAGGAACACCATCTCCATCGATATCCCTATTTATCGGTGAAATGAAGGTACCGACGATCGGTGTGGTCAAACAGTTACCGCCCTGCCCAGCCGGGGCTCCGCACAAATTATTCGCTTGATATTGAACACGCTCCGGACGGGCATAGAGCGATGACCGCATAAATCCGCCTAGCCGATCGGTTTGCGCCGTTTTTCCCGGCGCCTCACCCTCAGCGGCGTCTACTGGCTGCAGACCGAGGCGCCCGACCCCGCG
>CAYTAW010000439.1:270-2404 GCA_964435675.1 uncultured Bdellovibrionales bacterium | reverse complement strand
GACGTGAGCATTGCCGTTCCGCCTCGAATTCGCTGGTCGGAGAGTTGTCGAGACGGTTTGGATCTTGATTACGATAAAGCGCGCAAAGTGGAATAGCGAATGGGAATGCGCACACTTTAGGATTGTTGCTAGCGGTTGCCACAGAGTCAGCCTGCACCGTCCCTAAATTCAAAAAACCGATCGCATGCGAAAAAATCGACGGGGCAACCTTACTTCCCGTTATGCGAACCGCGTTAACAACCGCGGAGACGGGAGCGCCGGCGTACGTTCCCGCACGGTCCTGTCCTTCCTCGAAATCACCGGCTGTTGCCAGTGAACGGAAATTTTTATCGGGGAAAGAGTAAAAGCCAAATTCGACCTGATAGTCCGACGGCGATAGAGGCGCGCCGGCGACTCTATTGAACTCCATCACCTGGTCGACCACGGCGATCGCCGTTCTGATGCCGGTGATAGTTCCGTCCAGCTTCTGAGCAGCGCCAAGCGCCGCCGCGTCTGCCGCGACCCGCAGTTCCTGGGAGATAACCTGCTTCTGCGGAATATCGACGGCAAGAGAAAGCGCCGCCAGGAGCGCGAGCATAGCGCCCGCGAGCAGGGCGATATAGAACCCCTCTTGCGAATGTGCCGAACGGTTACCCCGTTTTTTGAGCCGCCTTCTATTCATGTCTTATTCCATGAGTAGCACACTCGCAGCCAAGTAAAAACGATGTCTTTGCCGGGCAAATTAAGCGTTTCTAACACTGAAGCGACCCCTCGGGCACCTCAAGCAGACCAATGGTGTGCGCATACATCTTGCGCTTGAAGTTAGAAAAGAAACAGATCGGACAGGGAACTGTCCATTTCGTGAGCAGATACACCTGCTGAGTTTTGCAGTCCACCCTCAAATTCGCGACCTTCATGCTTGAGCGCTCTGGGTGTGCGGCCGGATTCGCTATCTTTTGGAAAATCTCATTGGTGCGCGTTTCGAGCACCTGACGATCATATCCTGCCTGCGGATCGCGAGTAACCTGCTGGACAGTCTTAAGTGTCAAATTACGTAGCATCGACTGACGGTGAACGGCGATGCCGAAGTCGAAGATTACGCTAAAAAAGGCGAGGAAGATCACAGAGCCAAATACGCCTTCGAGCGCAACCGAGCCGCGCTGAGTCTTCCGGTGGTTATTGGTTGGATTAGAATGGCGCATGACTTTTTGGACCGGTTGGACATGTTTGTTGGCTAACAAATGTCGCGCTTGCCTTGGGCTTCGCGAAATTTTTCAAAAATGCCTGAATAATTTGTGGCGCATCCGCGGTTTCAATAGAAACTGATACGGTTGGTACCTGCGAATCATAGACCACTTCCGATTTGACCTTCCACGCAATCGCTGGAAGTCCCGCTTGCGCAATTGAATGACATGCCAAATAAGAGGCAAGTGTTGCCGGATCTTCAGTACCCTTCTCCGGGCGGATGCCGACAAAGTGCTTTATATCTTCTTCGATTAAGATATTGATGCACGGCTCGAATTCCATCGAACTTTCCCCCATGCAAATCGGGCGCCCTTCGGCGGCAGCGCGGCGCGCGCCGTAGCGAACCGCTTCCGTAATAATTTGCTTATCACCAAGCGCCATTCCCATATGAGCCATGCCCAGCGCTACGAGCCCCAAGAACGGCATTACCAAACCGAGCTCGAAAAATACGGATCCGCGCTGATTACTGCGGCGGGTGAGCATTGATTTACTGTGCTGTCTCATAACGGAACAAAGACCTCGTACCCCCTTATCTGGGAGGGCCCCCGTTACGCTTCATAGTAAAAGCCGCTGCGCAGCCGTAATCGGCTACGAAATATTCGCAGAGAGAAAAAACGGTGAAATTAAAAACGGAGGTGTTTTACTGACTTACCGCTATTGCGCACCCGCTTGAGTGAATCGACGCCGATTAAGAGCTGCTCTTTTACAAAGTTTTTAGTGACTTTCGAGTCGCTCTCGGCGGTTTTTACGCCTTCTGGAATCATTGGCTGATCAGTCACCAGCAAAAGCGCACCTTTCGGAACTTCATTTGCGAAACCAACCAAGAAGATCGTAGCCGTCTCCATATCAATTCCGATGGCACGAATCTTGTTCAGATACTCTTTGAATGCCTCGTCATGCTCCCACACAC
>CAYTAW010000439.1:0-260 GCA_964435675.1 uncultured Bdellovibrionales bacterium | reverse complement strand
ATGCGCGGTAACGCTTTCCGAAACCGCTTTCTGCAAACTGAATGAAGGAAGCGCGGGAACACGCACATCGAAATAATCGTCTGAAGTTCCTTCGCCGCGCATTGCCGCTATTGGCAGAATATAATCGCCAATCGAAACCTTCTTTTTCACACCACCGCATTTGCCTAAAAAAAGCGCCGCTTTCGGCGAGACAGCCCCGAGCAAATCCATTACAGTAGCGGCATTAGCGCTGCCAATACCAAAATTTACGATAGTAATTC
>CAYTAW010000438.1:0-3088 GCA_964435675.1 uncultured Bdellovibrionales bacterium | reverse complement strand
GTCCTGTACTGGCCCCAATACTTGCAATAAGCGTATTAGAATTCGGATCGACCTCTGCCGTGGAGATGTCGGTATTCCAAAGGTTATTGGCGGGGAACACTCGTTTCCCATTCAAGCTCGCGCCGATTCCAAGATCCGGAGTTCCACCCGGCTGAGTTGCCGAAGGCGTTGGAGTGGCGCGAGCCCGATTTTTCTCACGATTATCGCCCCTGTTAACGCAGCCGGGATCTCGCGGATAATCTTTCAACCCGTCGCGATCGTTATCTTTACGATCACTGCACTGTGGACGCACCCTCTGTGCCTGGATATGGCGCGATTGAAATCGATGGTGTCGTTCTTGAGCTTCTGCGCGCCAGGAGAGGAGACCGGATGTTAAAAGGACGAGTAAGAGGGAAGTCCTTCGAAGCATGCCAGATTGAATCGACAAAACCACCCGACAACTTGATCATTCGACCGTAAATAGTTGGCCCTCTTATAGGAAGTATGACGAGATGCTAACGGACACGAAATATTGAGTATTTCTGACAATTTCTAAGTTGAGGATGTCGGTAGTCGAAGTCAGGTTGAATAGCGTTTAATCTTGTCGAGCACGATTGCGACGGATATTTTCACGATGCTGCGTTCGAAAATGCCCGACATTTTGTAGGTAGTTAGTTGAAATTAGTGAGATTTATTTCAAATAAATATACTACGTCCGTTTGAGTAGCACGTGGGTTGCCACTAGAATACGGGCATGCCGTTCATCGATATGTCCCGCAGTTTTCAATTCATCTCCCAGGCCATGCTGAGCGGTGAGATCGACGCTGACGTCGCAGACGAGATGCGAGAGCGAATGCTTCAGAAGCAGGAGGCATTAAATAGCCGTGACGATTTTGATTATTTTCCGCGCAGTGGTCCTGAGCGAATTACGCAAGTGGAGGAGCACTTACGCGGTGAGTGTCAGTACGCCAAGAGCCTTCTAGAAGATCGCGGTGCTCTTCCAATGGACAAATTTTATGGCGCGCTAATTTCGCCGCACTCGTACGATCGTTCGAACGATATCAATCTTCCGAGAGTCGGGCGCTTGGGATACGGTGATAGCTTTACGCTACGCTACCACCTGCTGGTCTTGAGCGAGGTTTTTGATTCGCCGTACCGAGCAGACGACCGTGACGAGCTTCTGGCGCGCTTGAATTCCAGGATGAAGCATTCAGATCCGGGAGTGGTATCAATTTCAGGTGACGAGCTCACGGTACGATTAGCGCAGCAAAGACCGGCCACTCACTCTAAAGAAGATATTGCACTTCTTTTTTATTTAGCATCCCGTGAAAATCCGTTCATTTACTATCCGCAAATCAAACCGACGGTGCAATTTTTCGGCGCGGTGATTGAACCATGGTTGCAACAACAGAATATCTCCGATCCTTTCACGTGGGCACTTCAAGCGTCGAGCATTTACAGTTCAATTTCAATTGAGACCTACGGGGATCGTATGCCGCTTGAAGTTTGCATGCATCCCTGTATGGCCGTCGCAGGCGTTGCCTTCAATACGTATCCCGAACGGCTTGCAGGTGCGCGTACGTATACATTGAATGAACAACAACGGTCGCTGCTTGAAGCAATGGGACATTCTATTTCGCCTGAGCGCGCCTTTTTGGTCGGCGAACTTGGTAGCGATGGATATCGGGCTTTTGCATCGACACCCCGCTTTGCGCAGTGGGAGAGCAATCTTTCGGACTATCTAAGTCGAGGTCTCTCGATCGATCGGGTAGTCGAGGCGATCGGGGATTTGAAGTCAAATGGATTCGCTAATCTGGTGCAAGCGGCCGATTCTATACAAGCGATTACGCACGCGCTCTTTGGATGCCCGGAGCGTACTTGGTGGTTTCACGAAGATCAGCGTTTGATACCGGCGACGTTTTTAAACGGCTCGACGCTTGACGACCATAGGCAGCTAGCCGAGTTGAGTGGTCAGTCTTATCAGTACGCCAAACACATTTGGGAGCGCGGCGCGCTTCACCTTGTAGAGGAGGGATTGTTAGATAGGCCGCACGCCTATCAGATGGTCAAAATCGTTACGAATGCTTATGGAATAGGAAACATAGAGCGGGCGGCACATATCATTGAGTCGATTCGCGGTGCTTTAACTGATCTGGGGCCGGAAGATCGCGATCGTGAATTCGCGTCGATGATCGATTCACTTCAAGCACATAAACCATTCAATGAAATAATTGGAGCGCTCGAGGGAGGCGACGTTGGCTTTTCGATGCCTGGCGTTCCTTTGATTTTGAATTCGTTGGGCGTATCCCAAGTCGCGAATGAGTTGAGCGTGCATATCGAGGATCTAAGAGCATTAAATGATCACTTCAATAAACCTTTGTGCGAGCGCGCGGCGTTTCGCCCCCAGCTAGCGATTCCCTACGGGAAAACCCCGTTGCTCACTGATTGGAGCGACTATCAACTTATTAGGCTTCCCGTGCAAAGCGAGGTACGTCAAATTTCACGCGGCGTGTTTCAAGGGTGGTTGGGATTCGATGCGCGGCTTCGCGAAGAAGTCGAGCATAATCGTGATGCGATTGCGCAAAAGTATTTCGCATTCTTTGCCAACAAGATGGCGGACCCGTTTTGCCCGCCGCCAGGTTTCCTGCGATTCATGGCGGAGTTCTCTAGCCTTCCGGACCCGGAATGGAAGTTTCCCGCACTCGAGGCCCCAGGGCGCCGGCGGGCTGCGCTAGAGAGAGAGAATGCCTCAAGTAAGCTTGATCGCTGGCAGTTAATTGCGAACGTGGTCGACTGCGTGGTTCTTGAGATGATTAGTTGGGATGATTTCGCAAAACTGACGAAATGGCTTCTCGTAAAGCCAAGCCAGAGCGATATTCGTGACCTAGAAATGGATGCACTCTGGAAGTGGGAAGAGGAGCGTTACCAGCGAATAAGCGATACTGAAGAATACGCTCTTTACCGGTATAAGAAGGGATTATTAGATGAAGAATCCTACTTAGTTCAGGCGCTCGAAGACTTCGATCCCTCTCTTGGGCAGTCGAGATGGAGGCTTCGATCAGATCTTGACGATGTAAGACGGAAAATAGCTGACCCGGAAACCTATTTC
>CAYTAW010000437.1:0-3104 GCA_964435675.1 uncultured Bdellovibrionales bacterium | reverse complement strand
ATTTTGAGCACGTATTTGCCCGGATTTGAACCCGACCGTATCGTTTTTTGGGATAATAGCGCTCCGATTTCCGTCTTGGGTGTCGAAGAGACTTCGATCCCAACGTTCTTTTATTCCGTAGATACCCATCACCACGCGGCTTATCATAAGCAGCTTGCGCACCTCTTTGACCGGACTTATGTGGCGCAACGCGATTATCTCTCCGAATTTGACGGCTACTGTGAACATGTCGGCTGGATGCCGCTGTGGGCATCGCGTGTCGTTGAGGCGTCACCGGAAAAACGGCATGGGGCGGTCTTTGTTGGTAATATGAATGCGACCCTTAATCCGGACCGCGTAAAGTTTTTCGACGAACTCAAGAAAATCCGTGATGTGTATATCACTATGGGCGAGTATTGGAAAATCTTCCCGCATGCGGAGCTGGTTATAAATCAAACGGTTAAAGGCGATCTGAATTTCCGCGTCTTCGAAACGATGATGTGCGGAACGGTGCTTCTGACCGAGCGTGCAAGCAATGGATTATTCGATATTTTTAGAGACGGCGAGCATCTGTTGACCTATGAAAAGGGGGATGTGGAGGATGCGGCGCGGCAGATTGACTACGTGCTTGCTCATCCGAAAGATGCGCGTGAGATCGCGGCTGCAGGCAGGGCTGAAATTCTTCGCGCTCACATGCCGGAGCATCGCGCCGCATTCGTCTTAAAAGAGCTGGAGACTCTTCAGAAAACAAATCGTCCGCATCGCGGGTATTCGACATTTGTCAATTTTGGAGTGCTCGCTCGCAGGATGGAAAAGATAGATACAAACTATGCCGCCAAAGCGCTGTTGCAGGCGCTGCGTATAGCCGAAGACGCATGCCGTCATGGCGAACCGATGACGAGCGAGATTGCCTATTTAATTGTGCTGAGCAGCATAACCTATGATCGTCTTTTCGGTTCGAATGCCGGCGAGTGCCTGCTGGAGAAATTATCTGAAGCATATCCTAACGAAGCGGTTCTCCATCTCGCTCGCATCCGCGCACGCCTAAATAGGGGGGACTTTGGCAATGCGCATCATTTGGCAAAAACGTATTTTCAAGAGCCGGCGCAGCAGATTTTTAAGAATGCCGAGACTGTAGTCACGACAATACTTTCGGAATTAATCCAGTAGCGAAATCTTTATTACGGTGGCGTTCAGGAACGTAAGGGCCAGTCCCCGGCAGTTGGCCTACGGCATTCAGCAGTCAGCTCATTCTTTGGTAATTGAATAATTAGTGTGACTATTGATTGCCGACCGGGGGCACTTCTCTGCGTCCTCTCGTAAGGCACATCCTTTGCAACTCCCCTCAATACCAGAGTGACTTTCACGGATCGAAGGCACGGATATTAGACCAAGGATCGGAAAATCAGGTTGTTAGCACTTTTGCAGCCATCGGGAACAGGCAGAACTTGCGCGGCGTATCCGGCAATTCCTTCCTTCCCGGCTTAGCCATGGATTTGGGTTAAGGCCGGTTCGAGAGCGCTATCGATTCCGCTTCAAGGAGAGCCGGATGAGAATTGAGTCAGCATTCTATTCAAGCCGCGAAGGACTACAGGCGCATGGTCAGGCGATCTCTGTTGTCGGCGACAATATTTCCAACAGCAATACCGTCGGATTTAAAGGCTCGCGCATCGAGTTTTCAAATTTGCTTGAAGTCGGCTCGGGGGTGCAGGTTCAGCGTGTTCGCGAGGATTCCCAGGGCGGAGTTGTCGAACAAACAGGCCGCTCACTCGATGCGGCAATCGAAGGTGGGGGATACTTCGTCGTAGGCGACACAAATCAACAATATTACAGTCGCGCCGGAAACTTTAGTGTTTCGACCGCGGGCAATCTCATCGACGCAAGTGGTAAGACCGTTCTCGGATTTAAAGAAGGAGCCACGACGCTCTCAGAAATCAATTTATTCAATCTTTCCACTGCTGGCACGGCTACGACTACCGCAGCAGTCACCGGAAATTTGTCGTCGCAGCGTCCTGTCCTAACTAATGCGCCGGCGAATCCGGAGAGTTTCGATGCTATCGGCGAAAACTCGAGCTTTACCGGCTCGGTAACTGTATTCGATTCTCTCGGCGAGTCGCATGATATCACGCTGGCGTTTACTAAAACGGGATCGACAATTGGTGGCGGCAGTACTTGGGTTGCGCAAGCGTACGTCGATGGCGGAGATGTCGGGGGAACCGCAGGGCAGCCGGTACAGCTCGGCGCTAATACGACATTGTCCTTTGATGGCGCCGGTAAATTAAGCGAAGCGAGTCAGGCAGCAGCAATAATCAACGCAACACCCGCGTGGGGGAATGGGGCAAGCGCCGGGGCAATCGCTTTTAATTTGGGGCAGGTAACGCAGTTTGCCTCCGGCTCTCAGCTCACGGGCATTACGCAAGATGGAAAGGGAGGTGGGGGAGTTAAAGATTTCCGCATTGATAGCGACGGTTCCCTCTATGCTATCCGAGACTCGGGAACTGAATCGTTAGTGGCGCGGCTTCCGCTCGCCACGTTTAGAAACGTCGATGGTCTCGAGCGTGTCGGCGCTAACCTCTATACTGCCTCAGAAGCGGCAGGGGAGCGCGTTCTCGGAACCGCAGGCGAGGGGAACGTGGGCAGCATCGAAGGCGGCGCGCTTGAGCGCTCGACGGTCGACCTTGCGGCGCAGTTCGTTGATCTTGTTCTTTACCAGCGCGGATACCAGGCGAGCTCGCAGACCTTAAGTGCGGCCAATGACCTGCTCAAAAACACGATTTCAATGATTCGATAGTCGCGAAACATAGTCTGTGATACGACTAACCGTATGAGTGCGGCTCGCGGCTCCGTTTTTGCTCGATTTCACCTAATTGTTCGGGGAGGCTCTATTGTTGGGGGAGTTTCCGCCTTTCTCGTCTCGCTTGCGCTGTTTTTTGTGGCGCCACACATTCTGCCGCCGTCCATTGATCTTGTGCAATACTGGGGAGCGGCAAAGGCGCTGTTCGCGGGGCAAAATCCGTACGACGAAGTGCTGATCGGAGTTTACGAAACTGCGGCGGGCCACGTCGGCGATGTGATTCGCATGTGGAATCCACCGCTCATTTTTGTACTCATCGCGCCATTTGCCG
>CAYTAW010000436.1:0-3117 GCA_964435675.1 uncultured Bdellovibrionales bacterium | reverse complement strand
GCACGGGACACACCTGGACCACGTCAGCGCTCGGCGCAACGCTGAGCGGCGCGAATATCGGCTTCGCGCAGATCCCTTTTACGTTTGTCGATAGCCAGAGCCACTGCGTGTATCGAGTGGTGACCCCGTTCGGAGAAAAATCGGCTCGTCCGGTGATATCCGAGATTCACACACTGACATTTCAAAATGTAGGTAAATAGAAAGGGCGTTGACTCCACCCTTTTCGCTCTACTTGTGCTGCGTCTCGAGCCAGCGCTCTGCTTCAATCGCGGCCATACAGCCGGTGCCGGCGGCGGTAATCGCCTGGCGAAAAACGTGATCCTGCACGTCGCCGCAGGCAAATACGCCCTCGATGTTGGTTTTCGTCGAATTGGGCGCGGGAACGATGTAGCCGTTTTCGTCCATCTCGAGTTGTCCCTTGAAGAGCCAGCTATTCGGCGTATGCCCAATAGCTACGAACAATGCGTCAGCCGCGAGCTCCTCGGTTTTGCCGGTGACGGTATCTTTGAGCACGAGCGCGGAAACGCCGTCAGCTTTAGTTCCCTTGATCTCAACAACTTCTTTATTCCAAAGCGCTTCGATCTTCGGGTTGCTCATCACACGATCCTGCATAATCTTGGAAGCGCGCAGCTTATCCCGACGATGAATGAGATAAACTTTGCTGCCGAACCGCGTCAAAAAGTTCGCCTCTTCGCATGCAGAATCTCCGCCACCGACGACACAGATAACTCGTTCGCGAAAAAAGGCGCCGTCGCAGGTGGCGCAAGTTGAAACACCGAAGCCCATAAGATCCTTTTCCTGCTGTAGGCCGATCAGTTTTGCGGTAGCCCCCGTGGCAATTATTAGGGTGTCGCATGTATAGGCAGCGTTGTTCCCGGTAAGCGTGAAGGGACGCTTGGAAAGATCGGCGCTCTGAATCTGGTCAACAATGGTCTGTGTGCCGAAACGCTTGGCCTGCTTTTCCATCACCTGCATCAGTTCCGGGCCCTGAATCCCGTGCTCGAAACCCGGGAAATTTTCAACTTCGGTCGTTGTTGTTAATTGTCCGCCCGGAAGGGGGCCATGTATCAAAACGGGGGAGAGATTGGCACGGGCCGTATATACCGCAGCGGTCAGCCCCGCTGGGCCAGAACCGAGAATTAGCACACGATGATGAGTTGTGGGTTTCGGGGAGTTGGACATAAGCTGGTGTTCAGATGAAAAAAAATAAGCCGATCAATAATAAGATAACAAAGCTATATATAGCAAATCGCGCGGAAATTGCTCTACGAATTCAACGGACCGCCGCGCGCCTCGGGATTCCATGCTGCACCGGCGTGTCGGAAGCCGATCGAAGCCTTTCATTTTCGCGTTTATCGCAGGAAACAATCGATGTTGGGCCGGCGCCAGCACAACTCTCATACTTATCTATGGATGCTGTAATAACGGCGGCCCTAAAAAGCGGCTGTAATGCCGTTCATCCGGGATACGGTTTTCTCTCGGAAAATCATGAGTTCGCTCAACGCGTGCTCAATGCCGGGCTCATTTGGGTCGGACCGAGCCCCGAGAGTATCCGTTTAATGGGCAGTAAGATTGAGGGCCGAAAGCATGCCACAATCGCCAAGGTCAAAACCGTTCCGGGGAGCGGCGGCGGTTTAAGCGACGGAGAGTTGATTAAGAGCGCAAAAACGATCGGCTTTCCGCTCATCATCAAGGCGGTTGGCGGCGGAGGCGGGCGAGGCATGCGTGTTATTCGCAATCTCGCGGAACTTGCAGATCTGCTACCGCGCGCGCGCGGCGAGGCACTTAAAAACTTCGGCAATGAGGATATCTTTCTTGAGCGCTTCATCGAGAGACCCCGTCACGTTGAGGTGCAGGTGCTTGGTGATATGCATGGCACACTACTTCATCTCGGCACGCGCGATTGCTCAGCGCAGCGCCGTCATCAGAAGTTAGTGGAAGAAGCCCCTGCCCCATTTCTCACCGCAAGTCAGCGAAGCGCCATTCACGCCGCGGCAGTTGCCGTTGCTCGATCGGTCGGATATTACAGCGCCGGAACCGCTGAGTTCTTGGTTGATGGAAAACACTTCTATTTTTTGGAGATGAATACGCGCATCCAGGTCGAGCATCCCGTGACTGAATCGATAACAGGCCTTGATTTGATTGAGCAGCAGCTGCGCGTCGCACAAGGCGAGAAGCTGGCTTTTACTCAGCGTTCTGTGCGTTTTTCCGGTCACGCGGTCGAATTTCGCATTAATGCGGAGGACGCGCGCGCGCAATTCCTGCCCACCACTGGAAAAATCACCGCGCTCAATCTCCCTCAAGAAAAGCCCGGTGCCGTGCGCATCGATTTCGGCTATCAAAGTGAGGATGAAGTATCGGTATTCTACGATGGTTTGATTGGCAAAATAATCGTTTCCGGAAAAACGCGGCGCGAGGCGCTGCGGCGTGCAGTTGCGGCGCTCGCTGAATTTTCAATTTCAGGTCTAACCGCAAATGATGACTTTCACCGCTGGCTGATTCGCACCCGCATTTTTAATGAAGTCGGGGTCGATATCGCTTTCGTCGGGCGCGAATTTGATTCCGAATGTTTGGATGATCTGGCTGCGGCGGAAATCCGCGATCCTGCATTCGGAGAATGCGATGAATTTTCATCGGAAGAGCGGTATCAGGCCCTTGGCAAGCATTCCCGCCCAATCACCGTGCAAAAACGGCCTGACGGAACTTTTCTTGCGAGTAGCGAGGTAGGAAGAAAGAGCGTGAAAAAGTTCGCCTCGAATAGCAAGCGCACCGCTTTACGGGCCGTGTCCAGCGCCTAAGCGGCGTAACCTTTCTTAAAGACACAGCAATCCGCGCGCCTTTACCTTGGGCAAAAGAGCGGCTATTTTTTACAGAGAAGAGTGTTTTTGCTTGAATAAGTATGTACGTTATGTAATATTTGAATAACAAAATTCCGTAAGTACTTACGGCCCGTCGCGCGTAGAAGAGTTAGGGATGCCGCACCGCTGACCGTTTTGGCAGCCTTCGGTCAGTGGTGTTGGTTTCCGTCCCAAGGTTGAAAAGAGGTTTACCATGGAGATTCTCGAACGGCGTCTGCGGACCACGGTGAGTCGCGTTGAAAAGGTGAATGATCCCGAA
>CAYTAW010000435.1:0-3130 GCA_964435675.1 uncultured Bdellovibrionales bacterium | reverse complement strand
GTCCTTCATCGGGCGCACGCAGCGGATCGTCTCGCCTGTTTTCCCGAACATGTCCTTGGCTTCTTTACCGATAGCCAAGACGCGGTGCGTCTGTGCATCGACCGCAATTACCGATGGTTCGTTGATGATGATGCCGCGTCGCCTGACGTACACCAGCGAGTTCGCCGTGCCGAGATCCATGGCGATATCGTGGGAGAAAAACGGAGAAAATAAAACGCGCGGATGTGGAATCTCGATTGGACGAAGAAATGGAATGTTATGCCCGACGGTATTCATAGTTCAGCGCTTTATCTCCCTGAGACTTCGATAACCGCGGAGCGGTTTCGGCCACAAGCGTATCAATGTGCACCGAGCGTTCCTTGCGTTTCCGAATTGGATTTTTGATAAACTCAAACTCGATCGAAGCGCCCTCACCGGATAGGTGACCGCAGAGGGCGCGCACCTTGTTTTCGATGAGCGAGCTCATCATTGTATCAAGCGCGATTACCATATCGCCGTTAGGTAAAACGAGTGAAGGATAGAGCGGCGGGATGGCTTGTTGAATTAACCGGTGCGCCTGGCGGGTTAATTCGATTGCCTTCATTGTTCCGATGCTCGTTTCGAGGTTTTCGAAACCCAATTGACGGATGCGCATGATTTCCAATGAAAGCACGCCGAGAGAATGTCCGAGTGTGCATGCGCTTTCGAGAAAGGTGTCCCAAGTCGGCTGACGTGCGCTGGTTTCTAGGTTGCGTTGATGAAGCGCGATCGTGCTGGCAACTTCGCGAGCCAGATCTTCAAGCAATTTCCCTTGCAGCTTGGAGAAGGCGAACGATTTTTTGCTGTCGCAAGCGATTACGCCAGTCAGCGCGCTTTTACCACTGATATCGGGCTCACTCAGTGGGACCGGAATCCCCAAGAAGCTCTTTAGCTGCTGATCCGCGGAATAAACACCAAGCGTCCTGCTGTCGTGCTCGAATGGCGAAACATGAATTGATTTTCCGTGTTTTGCGACCCATCCAATCAGGCCGCTATCGAGAAAAATTTTACAGTGATCGATGACATCTTGGCTAAGCGTAGATACGCCTGCTATTTCAAGAAGCTGATTTTGTTCGGAGGCGGGATGCTTACCCGAACGGTAGCTGACGTCTCTGAGCTCGACCGCGGGCGGTTCGAAGTCGGTTGATAGAATTTGCGGTGGGACGAAAATAAAGCAGCTATGGGCGTCCGTAATATTTAATCCGAACCCCGCTAACCTGTGTAAATCCTTTTCGAGCTGCAAAAACCTACCCACACCCAGAGGCTATCAAAGGTCAGGGGTTGCGACAATCTGCTATTTTTTCAGCGTGCTAGCTGTATAGCTGCGATATTACTCGCGTGCGACTTCGCTTTCCGCCACTGGTTCATCGAGCTCGGTTGAATCGGTATCCCTTTTGAGTCTCTCGATTTCGTCATCGTCACCCGCATCTGTCTCTTCGGGCTCCGTTGGGGAGCTGAGATGCGCAGCAACCAGCGAATCTTGCGAGGTGCGCGTCGACTCCATTTCAAATTCGTATTCATCCGGGCGCAGACGCCCGTCTGCAAGAATTATAATGTGAACATGGTGATCGTTTTCGAGGCGCACCAGCGTCGACTTTTTGCTGTTTAAAAGAAAGAGCGCGGCGGCGGGAGCGAGCCGCGTCTTCACGCTCGATACGTGACCGGTCATGATAGCGGCTTCCATTTTTCGCAGTGCTTCAAGTGCGACGAGCTCAGGATTCTTGAACGTCCCAATACCTTGGCATTGTGGGCACTTCATATGACTTTGACTGCTCAACGAAGCGCGTAAGCGTTGGCGGGACATTTCGAGTAACCCAAACTTTGATAGACGGCCGACCTCGATCCGCGCTTTGTCCAGGCGGAGCGCGTCTGTTAGGCGGCGTTCTACCGCCGACTTATGGCGTCTATCGATCATGTCGATGAAGTCGATCACGATTAGTCCGCCCAAGTCGCGCAATCGAAGCTGACGCGCAATTTCATCTGCGGCCTCGAGGTTGGTTTTATAGGCGGTTTCTTCGATCGAGACACCCGCTGTCGCTTTACCCGAGTTTACGTCGATTGCCACTAGGGCTTCGAGCGGATCGATGATTATCGCGCCGCCGGAAGGCAGTTTCACTTCGTTATTGAGTGTCGTCGCCACCTGCTCGTCAATTTTATCGACTGAGAATAGCGGCTGCTTGCTCTCATGGAATTTGACGCGCGAGCGGTAGCGCGGCATCACTTGGTTCACGAATTCCTTTACGTGTTTAAAGGTCTCCGGTTCGTCTATGATAATCTCGCGTACTTCTGGCGTGAAATAATCTCGAATGACGCGCGTCACCAAATCGCTCTCTTTGAAGAGGAGGGAGGGGGACGGAGCATTTTGAGCCGAAGTTACAATATTTTCCCAAAGTTTGAGTTGCAGCGAGAGATCTCGGGAAAGTTCGCTCAACGATCGGTCGAGTCCGGCGGTCCGGATGATTACGCCGATCCCAGAGGGAATTTCGAGCTCCTGGGTCAGTTTGCGCAATCGCGAACGCTGATCGCCGTCACTAATCTTACGTGAGATGCCTCCGCGATCGCTGCCCGGCATGACCACGAGATACCTTCCAGGGAGTGAAATGTAGGTAGTGAGAGTCGCTCCTTTCAATTCGCGCACTTCCTTGACGACCTGGACGACGAGTTCATGTCCCTGTTCAAGTACATCCTGGATGCGCACGCGGTGCGGATTCATCCGTTCGCGCCGCTGGGAGCCGCGAAAATACGCCGGGTGAATATCGTTGATCTGCAAGAACCCGTTGCGTTGAGTGCCCAGATCGATGAATGCTGCCTGGAGACTCGGTTCAATTCGCGAAATCCGCGCCTTGTATATGTTTCCCTTTAGCTTTCTTCCGACGTTGGATTCTATTTCTAATTCGACGAGTTCCGATCCCTCGGTTATCGCGATGCGGCACTCTTCCGGGTGAACCGCATTGATGAGCATTCTCCGATCCATAAATTTTCCCTCTGGTTCGGGATCAGGCGAATGTCGTGATTGAGAGCCATTTCGATAGATGCAGAGATGGAGATCGGGGAATTTCCTTCAAGGAACGCCCAACGCCCGGCGAAGGTCTTCGTTCCCCTCGGCTCAGCT
>CAYTAW010000434.1:0-3130 GCA_964435675.1 uncultured Bdellovibrionales bacterium | reverse complement strand
TACATGTACTTACCAGCACAGGCGCGTTTGCTGAAAGTTCGATCACCACTCCGCACACGAGTGTTTCGCTTCTCTCAAGCCGCTCAGCGCTTAAGCCGGGCGATGAATTCTGGCTGGGAATTGAGTTTAAACTTCAGCCCGGGTGGCACATCTATTTTGAAAATCCGGGCGATTCCGGCTTAGCGCCCAAAGTTACCTGGCACAGCAATACCCCGCGCACGTTCAGTCCGCTGCATTTCCCTGCTCCGGAGATTATTCGCCTGGGACCGCTCGTTAATTATGGGTACAGCGGCTCCGTACTCTTTCCGGTAATGGCGCGTATCGATAAGAGCGGCGAGAAAGCTGAGATTAAGGGAGATTTTAGCTGGCTCATCTGCCGCGAGGATTGCATCCCCGAAAAGGCGACGTTGGATCTAACGATTCCTTTTAACGACGAACGGGGGCTCCCCAGCAGCGATGAACAGCGGCTCACTGCGGCCGTTGCGCTTCTCCCAAAATCCGAGAGCGCTGATGCCACGTCCGTGGTCAAAGATTCCGGCGAGGACTTACTGCTCGAGCTTCCCCCCGCGATAGATGCCACGCATGAGCCGTATTTCTTTCCATCTCGCAAAGGCGTTACTCGTTCGAGCGCGGCGCAACCGGTGCATCAAGAACACGGCAAGTATTATTTGCGCTTGAAAAAAGCTCCCTCGTTTGCATCACTAAATGGGGCGGTTACCGGAATTATAAAATTCAAAACCGCCGAAGGCGGGACCAGTGCAATCACCATTCGCACCGCGCCTTTCAATCCGATTGCCGCAATCGATCGTCCGGCAGCGCATGATAGTGCGACTCCCGCGCCAACCACCACCAAAACACCGACCGATGCTTCACCGTTGCTGCTACTCATTTCATTCGCGATTATCGGCGGCATACTTCTAAATCTTATGCCCTGCGTCCTTCCGGTACTTTCGCTAAAAGTGCTATCCCTTTGCAATCAAGCACACGATTCTCGGAGCCGACAGCTTGCGCTCGGCATAAGCTACGCTCTCGGAACTATCTCGTCGCTGCTAGCGCTTGCCGCTATACTGATCGCGCTACGCGCGCAGGGAAGTGAAATTGGCTGGGGATTTCAGCTCCAATATCCCCCAGTGGTCGGGTTGCTCTCGCTCTTTTTCTTCTTTATCGGACTCTCGTTTCTTGGATTCTTTGAGATTGAATCTTCGCTGTGCACCAAAGCAGCGCAGCTGGATTGCAAAGAAGGTCTGGGCGGAGCTTTTTTGAGCGGGCTCCTCGCGACAATCGTTGCGACGCCGTGCACCGCTCCCTTTATGGGAACGGCGGTGGGCGTGGCACTTTTCCGCCCCTGGTATGAAGCCCTGAGTATCTTCGCCGCACTCGGTTTTGGAATCGCCCTGCCCTATCTGCTGTTGATCGCCTTTCCCTACCTTAGAACGTTTTTGCCGCGGCCGGGACAGTGGATGGTCGTTCTCAAAGAGTTTTTTGCATTCCCGCTTTTCGCCACCAGTCTTTGGCTCCTTTGGATATTGGGAGTTCAGCGCGGCGGACCAGGCGTGATTCTCGTACTGTTCGGCGCCTGTATTTCATCTTTTGGCTTCTGGCTTAAAAAGAATAGCTCCAGCTTTCGTTTTTCGCCCGCGTGTAAAACGGCAGCGATCGCGCTTATTTTTTTAGGCGTAGCGATCGTCCCGCTTCCCGATATTCTCGCGTTTCAGCGCGGGGAAGTACAGCTCGCTGATAATCGCATCAGCGATAATCACGGATTAACGTGGGAGCCATTTTCGCCCGCGCTGCTCGATGAATTACGTCAAAAAGATCAGCTTGCCTACATCGATTTTACCGCGGCTTGGTGCGTTACCTGCCAGGTCAATAAAGCGCTCGTTTTCTCCGATCTCCAAGTTCAAGAGTTCATCAAGAAACACAACGTGCGACTCGTGCGCGGGGATTGGACGAATCAGGATCCGGATATTACTCGAACGCTAGCGGCATTCGGACGCGCCAGCGTGCCATTCAATTTGATCTACGGGCGCGGCACAAAGGACCAACCGCTGGTGCTTCCGACCGTGCTCACCGCGCAGACAGTGCTCGACTATTTTGAACGTGCCTCATAAGCGCTACACAGCCGCCGGTCCGGCGCTGCGCACTTCAGGGGGAGAACCCTCTTCGTACTTTTTGAAATTCTCGTGAAACAAACGCGCCAGCTTTTGCGCAGCCTGATCGTAGGCGGCACGATCTTTCCAGGTATTTTTCGGGGTTAAGATCTCGCTCGGCACGCCGGGACAGCTATCCGGCACTTGTATGCGGAATATCGAATCTTCATTGAATGAACATTGAGCGAGTTCTCCCGAGTGAATCGCATCGATGATAGCGCGCGTAAATTTCAGTTTAATGCGCGAACCGGTGCCATATGCGCCCCCGCTCCAGCCAGTGTTGATCAACCAAGCGTGCGCCTTATGCTGCTGCATCTTCTGCGCCAGCAGCTTGGCATACACGCTTGGGTGCCAAACCATGAACGCTGCGCCGAAACATGCCGAGAATGTCGCCTGTGGTTCGGTAATCCCTTGTTCGGTGCCGGCCACCTTCGCGGTATAGCCGCTCATAAAATGATACATTGCTTGTTCCGGCGTCAACTTACTAACCGGGGGAAGAACGCCGAAGGCGTCGCAGGTAAGAAAGATAATATGCTCGGGATGGCCACCAATACACGGGATTTGAGCGTTTGGGATAAATTCAATTGGGTAGCAGGCGCGCGTATTCTCGGTCAGCGAGCTATCGCCATAATTCACTTCTCGCGTCTTTTCACTGACGACAACATTTTCGAGCACTGAACCGAAGCGTATTGCCTGGAAAATTTCGGGCTCATTTTCAGCGGAGAGTCCAATACATTTTGCGTAACATCCCCCCTCAATGTTGAAAATTCCTTTATCGCTCCAGCAATGTTCATCGTCGCCGATAAGTTTGCGCTGCGGATCGGCCGAAAGCGTCGTCTTTCCCGTACCTGAGAGTCCGAAAAATAACGTCACCGACCCGCCGGCCGAGGCATTTGCCGAGCAGTGCATTGAAAGCACCCCTTGCTTTGGCATGAGATAATTCATTATGGTAAATACAGATTTTTTGATTTCACCTGCAT
>CAYTAW010000433.1:0-3133 GCA_964435675.1 uncultured Bdellovibrionales bacterium | reverse complement strand
AACCGGCGCTTCGGATTGAGTCGCGTCTTCTCCGTCTTTTGCAGTTTCCTTTTCGCGCTGCGCGTTAAATGACGCTTCTACCCGGCTCGGGACTTGTACTGAGCGATTGTTGCCATTGTTCTTGATAGTTTGCGCAAGGCTGCGCGAAGCTTCCTGGCTGGCGCGCTGTACCTGTTCTTGGGTGACAGGACGCGCTGTCTGGTCACGGACGACCGCTGCTGGCTGCACCGGTTGCGAGACCGAAGCAGCCGCGGAACCGATATTTTGCGTAATAAGCGATGCCATTATACTATTCCCCTGTATTATATGACGGCATTATTGCGTTTTGGCTTGAGCAGTATTGCTATGTGCCGTAAGCTCTCGAATTAACTATTAAATATGTCTTATTCTTGCAATTTTGACGCGAACGCGTGCTATGGCGTTTCTGCGTATGTTGCCGAGGGCTTAGCGCGGGTTGGTTTCGATATGCTTAATCCGAATTCCGTACACCGTGGCGGACAGCGTTCGCGGGCGTTAATTGAGCAGGCACGTGAGCGGATAGGAAGACTTATTGGGCTCGATTCGGACTCGCGAATAGTCTTTACCTCGGGGGCGACCGAGGCTAACAACACCGCTCTTCGCATCCCATTTCAGTATTCCAGCAGCGCGCAATTGATTGTCTCCTCTGTTGAGCATCCTTCGGTGCGTGAGACTGCGCTAATGTTGGGCAAAAAGAAAGTACCGGTTCATGAGATACCGGGTTCTCCGAACAGCAAGGAATTTGCATTTCATTTGGCAGCGTCAATTTGCGCGGATACTAATTTGATCTCGTTGATTTGTGTTAATAACGAAACGGGTGAGATTTCGCCGCTGCGGAAGTTGATTGAGATCGCACGATCAAACAATCCTCATCTTCTGATACATTCTGACGGAGTGCAGGCGCTTGGGAAAATTCCGGTTAACTTCGAGGAGAGCGGGCTCGATCTATTAACCTTATCAGGACATAAAATTGGAGCACTTTCTGGTATCGGCGCACTTATTGTTGGCGCGCGCGTGCCGTATGAGCCATTGCTTTACGGCGGCGTACAGGAGCTGCATCATCGCGCCGGAACAGAAAACGTTCTTGGCATAGTTTCCTTTGGACTTGCTGCGGAAGAGGTCCATGCCCAATTCGAGGCGAGAGCAAAAAATATGAAGGAACGTCGCGCGCAATTGCTGGCGGCCGTATCTTCCGCGGTCCCAGACCTTTTAATTAATTCCCCGTTAGACGGCAGCGTATGCAATACGCTCAATGTGCGTGTTCCCGGAGTGCGGAGCGACGATTTGGTGGTAGCGCTTGATCAAGCGGGCTTTCTCGTTTCGAGCGGTGCGGCATGCGCATCGGGTAAACCCGAGCCCTCGCCGGTGCTTAAGGCTCTCGGATTAAATGAAGTTCAAGCGCGAGAGTCGCTGCGAATCAGCATGCGCGCCGATGCCACTGCGGCTGATGTCGACGGCTTTGCGATGGCATTGGCGCAGTCAGTGCAGTGGATGCGTAGTTCGCAGCTCAGAGCCGCAGGAGAGGGACGATGAATGCGCGTACCAGAGACAACGCGCCGTCAGCGGCCAAAGGGACGGTTGTCTGCGCCATGTCTGGAGGCGTCGATTCTTCAGTCGCGGCGTATCTTTTGGCGAAAGAGGGATATGAGGTAATCGGTATATCAATGCAGGTTTGGGATTATCGCAATCACGGCGGGTGCAGCACGAGGAAGACCTGCTGCTCGCCGGATGATTTCACTGACGCGCGCAAGGTGGCTGCTTCAATCGGGATTCCATATTACGTATTTGATTTCGAAACGACTTTCCGCAAAGAAGTCATCGATCGTTTTGTCGACACCTACCGCGCCGGAAAAACGCCCAATCCTTGCATCGATTGCAACTCCAAGGTGAAATTTCGAGAACTGCGCGACCGGGCGCGCTCACTGCGCTGTGGAATGGTCGCCACTGGACACTACGCCCGCATTCGAAAGAGTGACGCGGGATACCATCTGCTCCGCGGCGCATATACCGAGAAGGACCAGAGCTATTTCCTTTATGGCGCAGTACAGCAAGAACTTGCGGAAACGCTTTTCCCGGTGGGCGCAATGACCAAGGATGAGGTGCGGGAAATTGCGCGCCAGGCCGGCATTGGAACGGCGGAGAAAGCCGAGAGTCAGGATATTTGTTTTGTATCGGGCGAAGTTTCGGATTTCGTTGTTCGGATCGGGGGAAAAGGAAAAGCGGGTAATATCGTCCGCCGTGATGGGACGGTCGTCGGAGCTCATGACGGACTTCATGCGTACACCGTCGGACAGCGTCGCGGTTTGGGAGTGGGCGGTGCGGCCGAACCGCTCTACGTTATTGAACTCGACAGTGCTCGCAACGCGTTAATTGTTGGCGAGAAAAGCGAATTGGCGCGAGAGGCATTTATGGTGGAGCAGTGTAATTGGGTTAATCCGGAGCTGATTTCCCGAATCGCGCAAGCCCCCTCAGGTGTGGAATTCGACACGGTGGTGCAAGTGCGTTCGCGTCACGGGGGAACCGCGGCGCGCGTTCGTGTGATCTCTCCGGACTATGTTGAGGTCCGGTTCATGGCAGATCCGGCAACAATCTCTCCCGGGCAAGCGGCGGTATTTTATGACCTTAAAAATGAGGAACTTTTGGGCGGTGGCAGGATAGTATAAAATAGGGGAACCGCTGGCCGGCGGTCACCTATGAATAACACTCACTCTTCAAAAAATTCGCTCTGGTTCTATGTCTGTTTTGCGCTCCTTCCCATTCTCTATATAGAAAATTTCGGAATTTCGTATCGCGAGCCCAAATTCATCGCCTTATGGGTTATGGCTGCGGGTGCGCTACTCTGCAGCGGCAGTGAGAAGAGCACATTTCGCCGCAGCGCAGACGTGCCGCGTCGGCCAATGATAATTTGCTGTTATGCACCTATTTTATTTCTGGCGCTGCAGGCGCTGTCGATCCTGAGCGCGCAAAATTTTGGACTGGCGCTTGAACGGACGTTGAATGTGGCTGCGGCATTGGCCCTGGCGTATCACGTTTTGCGGCGGAAGATTTCGGTGCGCAGCTTGAGTTTAGCGTTGCTGTTTCCTCTGACGGTAATTTTCGCGACCGTGATTCTGAG
>CAYTAW010000432.1:0-3134 GCA_964435675.1 uncultured Bdellovibrionales bacterium | reverse complement strand
GTAAGAAGTTGTCGAAGCGCACCGGATCCACCTACACGAGCAACTTTCGCGATGCGGGATACCTCCCCGAAGCGGTGCGGAATTTCGTGATTTTGGTTGGCTGGTCTCCGGGCAAAGGAGAGGAGCAGGAGATTTTTACTGAGAAAGAGTTGGTTGACCGTTTCACGATTGAAGGCATCAATGATTCCAACGGCGTCTTTGATGACAATAAGCTGATGTGGATGAACGGGATGTACATGCGAGCACTACCGACGGAGCGATTCATCGAGCTCTCGCTGCCGTTTCTGGAGAAAGCCGGCGTTAAAGTCGATATGTCGCGGTATGAAAAAATCGCTCCCTTCGTCAAGGAGCGCGTTAAGGTGCTAAGCGAGGTTGCGCCGATGGTTGAGTTTCTTTTCGTCGATCAGATTGATCGCGATATGGCGAAGATGTTCAAGAAGGGGGTCGATCAGGCGAAAGCAATCGAGGTGCTTGAAAAATCGATAGCTCTGCTCGATGCGCTGAATTCTTTTGCGCACGATCAAACTGAACCACCGCTACGCGCGCTGGCAGAAGAGGTCGGCCTGAAGGTTGGCGTGATGTTCACGGTGCTCCGCATTGCAGTTACTGGAAAGGAAATAACTCCGCCGCTTTTTGAATCGTTCGAGGCGCTCGGAAAAGAATCGGTGATGAAGCGCTTACGCGAGACGCTTCCGTTGGTTAAGGCCTACACGCCGCTGGCTCCCCAATAACTCTGCGGAGCCCCAATATATCTAAGAAATATGGCCGCCCCGAGGTAACCGGGGGTATTTTAAGCAGTATTATGCTGAAGCACGCACGTCCAATCTGCGGATTGATTACAGATGTTTTTCCCGAGGTGGTATGTCATACGCGGTCCGTTCGCGCTCTTCTCGGGTTTCTTTCCTCACCGCGATTTTAGCAGTTTCATTTTTCTCACCGCATATATCATTCGCGGCCTACGAGTGTCCAAACCCCCAGCACGGATGATGCCACTAAAATTCGTTGTGAGTATAACGAAGCGGCGTACAATATTTTCTTGGGTTGGAAGGAGAATGCCAAAAAAGTCGCCAAGCAGGACCCGAAGCCGGGATTGAATTCTGTAGCAGAAATAATTGCAGTATATGGGCCAATCGCAAATGATTGTCTATCTGGTTACCAGAGCCAGCCGAAGGGCCGTTTATATAATTGCGCGCGCGCAGAAACGTACGCTTCGGGCTGCGTTGGTCCATCGAAAAAGTTGAGCGCCGTCGTGCGCCAATACAAAATGGCTCTGGCGCGCTGTGAAAATATCATGCCGGCGAAAAAGCAGAAGTGTAAAGATCGCATTGAAAACGCTTATTTCAAAAAACTGAAAGCGATTGCGGATGGGATTTACGATTCGGTCGCGAAGCGCGTCAACATGTTGAACGATGAATACAATAAAATCTGCCTGAATAAGCCAAAATGTAAGGCGCCGGCAGTTGCCGCGCTCCTGACGTCACCATCATCGACGCTGCCATTGAATCTTTCCTGCAGTGCGCTCGGAAATCTCGGCATAGTGGGCGGCCTCTATGGAAAGAGTACGACCTGCGATCAATGCTCGTCCGATCCCACGCCGACTCCGACGCCGGAGCCGACGGAGACTGCGGTTTCGTCATCGGACCAGACCGGTAATGTAGTCTCGCCACCGAAGTCTGAAGGGGGCAGTTAGTTGCGATATTTCGCGCAGCAGAGAGAACCGGGTTCTGGGGCAAGTATGGGTGGCGGCACCAAGGAGCAATAATTGTAACGAATTCAGTCGTTTGGGGATATGAGTGCAGGGCGTCACCGAAAAACCTAATAATTGCCGCTCGTTGACATCTTTTTTCTGCTTTGCTATCGTACCCCGCAAATTTGAAGGATTAAAAGAAAGGATATACGCATGGCAGCGGCCGATAGCGCATCGAAAGAAGGCGCAAAGACGAATTTATTAGCTCAGAGAAAAGCTCAAGTTATCAGCAAGTATCGTTTGAATGATAAGGACTGTGGCTCGCCTGAAGTCCAAATCGCACTAATCACCGATCGTTTGGAACTGCTCGGAGAGCATTTCAAAAATAATCCGAAGGACAATCACTCGCGCCGCGGCATGATGCGCGCGATCTCGCGCCGTAAGAAGATGTTGTCGTACCTCAAGGACGAGAGCCCTGAGCGCTACAAGTCAGTCATCGCAGCGCTTGGATTGAGAAAGTAGTTCGGTGCGCGGCATTCCGCGCAACTGCTCGACCATTCGAGTCTGCAATCAGAGTAAATCCCTTGATACCGCATCAAGCCTTTGAAATGAGAGATCCCAGGAGTGAAAAGGGATCCTCGTCGGCGCTTTGGTGCCGTCTGTGGTGTCAACGTCTGTGGTGTCAACGTCAGTGGTATCAAAGTCAGTGGTGGTGCGATCAGGGCTCGATCGATTGCGATTACTCATTTAATCTAAATTCAAATTTCAACTAAATAACTTAATTGAAAAATAAAGAGACGAAAAAGCAAGGAGACATATGCATAAAGTAGAAAAAGAGTTTCACGGACAAAAGATTTCATTTGAGAGCGGTCGCATTGCCAAGCAAGCTAATGGTTCGGTGGTAGTGCGTTGCGGCGATTCGATGGTTCTCGTAACTGCGTGCGACGGCGCCGAGAAGGGGGGAGACTTCCTTCCATTGACGATAGATTACATTGAAAAGACATACGCAGCGGGCAAGATCCCAGGTGGATACTTTAAGCGCGAGGGGAAGCTCTCGGAGCGCGAAACGCTCATTTCACGCCTGATGGACCGGCCGTGCCGGCCGCTTTTTCCAGAGCGCTTCACCAAAGAAATTCAGGTAGTGGCGACCGTTCTTTCGACGGACCAGGAAAATGAAACCGACGTACTCGCAGTCTGCGGTGCTTCGGCTTCTTTGATGCTTTCGGATCTTCCGTTCGAAGGGCCGATTGCCGCGGTTCGTGTCTCGCGCGTCAAAGGAAAGCTGACCATTAACCCAACCAAGTCGCAGCTTGAAAATGCTGATATGAATTTCGTGGTTGCTGGTTCGCGTGACGCGATTGTCATGGTAGAGGGCGGCGCGAGCGAGGCTACGGAAGCTGACGTGCTCGAAGCGCAGTCCGTCGCCCGGTCGCGGACCGCTCTGCTG
>CAYTAW010000431.1:0-3147 GCA_964435675.1 uncultured Bdellovibrionales bacterium | reverse complement strand
CAAAGAGAGTAATTTCTATCTATCGCCGCTGGAGATTTTAGAATTAATACCGGTGGGTCAATCGTTGCTGGTCATAACCGATAAGGACGGCACCCTTGATAACGCCCACCAAACAGAAACCATTCATGCGCCGCCTGCACACACAGTGGAAGCGTTAATGGCGGTGCAGTCCGCGCCGAGCCGCTTAAATGAAGTGGCAATTATCAGCGGTCGAGAATTGCCCACACTGCGCGCCCTCGTCGGTGCCGGCGATGATATTTGGTACATCGGGAGCCACGGAACGGAAGTGCTCCGCCCAAGAGGAGAGACGTTTAGACCGAAAATTCCTGAGGGCTTTCTCGAGAAACTGGCTCTCTATGAGCAATTACTCAGAGAGCGTGCAACCGCTGACTATGGAGATCAGGTGCAATTTGAACGGCGGTCATTCACACTCAATGTTTGGTGGCAGTCGTCATTTCAATTTCGGCAAGAGATGAACCAACACATAGAAAGCGCTTTGAGAGAGGCCGGCCTAGAGGGAAATTCTACCGTACTCGTGGGCGCGCATGGGCGCGAGGTGCTCCCGCCGGGATCCGGCAAAGGACCTGCGGTAAATTTATTGTTAGAAGAAGTGCGTCCTTCATTTGTTTTGTGCGCCGGCAACGACATACCCGACATCGACATGTTCGAAACGCTCTCGAACTCCGGCGTGCCACATCTAAACGTGATTATTGGATCGGATATCCGATTCGAAGGAGCGGTGCATCTCGAGTCGCCAAACGAGTGGACGGATGTATTTTACGGCATTGCGCACCGGAGCCAGTGACGGAAGCGCTATCCCCTCTTCCGCATATCGTTGCGTATCTCCTCAACCAGTTCCTTTATCACCCCCGTAAAAACCTGCTCCCCATCTACCAGACGCGAAGCGTACTGCTTGGTCGGCAGCGCATACTCCCGATACATTGGCTCGACAGTCGTTTTCCATTGTGCGGTGATTGAATCGGCGCTTCTGCCGCGCTCGCATTTATCACGTTTGAAACGCCTCGAAAAACAGGTGTCAGACGAGGTATCGACAAAGAGGCGGTGCGCACACAGCTCTCGAATTTCCGGCCAGTATAGCGCAAAAATTCCCTCGAGAATAATAACCTCAGCCGCACTGGTTAACGGAGAGTAACCACTCCGGTTGTGCGTGGCGAAATCATAAATGGGCAGCTGTATCGCTTCGCCCCGAATCAGCTGTTGAATATGTTTAATCAAAAGATCGGATTCGAGCGAATCGGGATGATCGTAATTTCGCTGCGCACGCTCGGCTTCTGGAATGTGGCTCGACTCGTGATAGTAAGAATCAAGCGCAATAACGGTAGCGCCGAGATCGGCAAGCTCGACGGCGAGTTCTTGCGCGAGCGTTGTCTTCCCACTTCCTGATGCGCCTGCAATTGCGATGATTTGCACGGCAATCGATATAGCTTGTCTCGGAATCAGGAATCAATCCTGCAGCGTGGGGGAGGATAGCCTACGCCGTCGGCCTGCTCTAGGATGGTCATCCCCAAGCATGCAAAAAATCTATATATTTATTAGCTAGTTAACCGCGCCACATCACGCTGTTTGACTACATACAATTAACCATTACAATCAACAAAACATGTTCTAAAATCCCACCGGGGTTTCTCCCACTGCAGTTCAACCGAAAGGATCTCGTTATGACGTCAACTCAATGCGCAAAACACTCGGTCGTAGAACTTTACGCCCGCGCCGCCGATGGAGATCCGCGTTGGGGCGCTCCGCTTCCGACGGTGGATAATATTGTGCGAAGCGTTGATGTCATTGGCCCGGTAAGGGGAGAAGGGTTACAGTTACCTGGTTTCACCGCCACACCAATAAAATTTTCTCAGCAACTGCTCAACGAGTGTTGGGAACTGTGGTCCGGAGTCGGAAATCTTCAGTACGTTTCCCCGGAAACTTTCACCGAATTCCCATCGCGCAAAACGCTGGAGGTTATCTACGGTCTCGATCTCAATCGTGAATCCGCCTTTCCACTCGGCTCCTTCGAACGCTTGGATGAGTACGTTAGAACCTATAGTCCCGGAAGAGCGATTGAACGGGAATTATATTCACACTATGCCGAGGCATTAGCGCGTGTTCCAGCGGGAAGCATAGTCAATTGGCAGTATTACATGTTCGAGGGAGCGATGGCTCTTTTCGGACGCGAACTGAAAGAGCGTGGCGTCATTCAGTCATTTCATGCGCACGATCCACTCCCGGGTTCACTGACCAAATCAGAATGGGGAAGAGATTTTCTTCAAGCGCTAAGCTTAATGGATGTCGTATATCTTCATACGGATCGCTACGCCTCGAATCTGCAGCGGCAGCTCGAAGAGATGAACCTGAATATCCCTCTGATTCGCCGCTTCGATCTGGGAATCGATCGTCAATTCATCGAGAACAGTCTCAGCATCGCGACTGCGCAAAACTACAGATCGTTCTTCGACAACTACGAAGCGTTGCCAAACCGCCAGAAGGAAACCTTGCGCGAAATTTTCGCTTCGGGTGCGGTTAACGATGAGGGTCAAATGGCAGTCAAGCACCGCTTCATGTGCATCGACAGGCTGGCCGCGATTAAAGGCCTTCCAACCTTACTCGACGGCATAGATCATTTCCTCGGAGAAAAGCTGGCGTCGGGCCAAACGATGGACGATCTGCGCCGCGATTACCGATTCTTTTTCATTGAAGACGCCACGAGCCGCTTTGAAAACGATCCAACATTCGTACAGCGAACCATGGATAGCTATAATCTCGGGCACCGCTACATTATCGCCACCCACAACGCGCTACAAGAATTGAAAGAGAAGTATCCTGGGGTAATCTGGACGGGCGATCAGCTCTTCGGCCGAGCCCGTCACTTGCTGCCGCTGCTCATGCGCGGTTGTCATATGATGTCAGGCGGCGCTGGCGAAGGCTTGAACTTAGCGGTCGCCGAAGGCGCGTTCGCGAATCTAGACCAAGATACGACCATGTTGATGGGGAACAACTCAGGGTTCACCATCCGTATGGGAGAGGTCGGTTTGAGCGATAAAGGCTTTTTCCCCCCTCCAAAAGATCCGCGCGACTTTACCAACGCGCTCTCTGAAATTACCCATATTGCCGAAAATTACCCCGGCGAATTAAGAG
>CAYTAW010000430.1:0-3151 GCA_964435675.1 uncultured Bdellovibrionales bacterium | reverse complement strand
GATGGAGTACAACTACAAGGTGTTCCACAAATGTTGGGGTCTCGGTGAAAACCCAAACGATGAAAACTTCATGAACGAGCTCTGCGAAGAGCTGGATATCGACCTGGGTGATTTCCTGAGCAAGCTATCCTCCTCCGACACGCGCGAGCGCGTCAAGGGCATCTACAAGCGCGGTCAGAAGATGGGCGTATTTGATACCCCGACTCTTATCATCGACAAAGAGCGCTTCGTCGGCATGGATAAGATAGCCTACGTAGCTCAGAAGCTGACCAAGATGGGGCTGGCGAAGAAGGCCTAATAGCCGCTCTGAGTCATCGTCTTCCATCCATTAACGAGTGCTGCAGATAACGAGGGGCTACAGGGCTCCGCCTTCCGAACATTTCAAGGCTCTAGAGAGTTCAGGGAGCAAGAACTATTATCGCTGCGCGAGCATTTCGCCGATCGTCCCTATTCCATAGCCGTTCGAGTGCGCGAAGGTAATTAGCCTTTCTATTTGCGGATAGGACGGATCTTTCGGATCGGACGAACCTAGATGAAATAGAAGCACATGACCTCGGAACAGCGCATGTTTTTTTTCGCTCAGATATTTCTCGACCCAGTCCCCCATCGCGGTGCTGCTGTATGAAGGATCGGGGGGAATACCGATGCGCCAATCTCTCGAATCGCACGACCAAAAAATATGCCGATAGCCGGCCAGCGTTCCCCAGAGCAGAACGTGCGGATTACGCCCGCCGAAGGGGGCACGCCACAGCGGCGCGATATCACTGCCTGAAACGTCCCTGAAAAGTTTCGCCGCCTGCGCAAGTTCGCTCGCCAAAACTTCTTGGGTAATTCCAGGCGCAGGAAGGGGATCTAACTGATAACTCAAGCGCGGATGATTGAGTGTGTGGTTTCCGACCTCATGCCCTTCCGAAACCATTTGCCTAACCAGATCAGGAAAGCGCGAAATAAACGCGCCGGTCAAAAACATCGTGCTCTTTACGTTGTGGCGCGCGAGCACGTCGAGAATGCGCTCACAATCGCGCGCATGCGAACCGCCATCGAAAGTGAAGCTTACCATGCGCTCCCGGCACGGAATGCTCTCGAATTCGAGAGCATCTCCCTTGGCCAGGAACTGGTTCGGAAAACTTAACTGCGGCGCTTGATAGTCCTCGCTAAACCAAGCGACTCCTTCGCGAACGACGTCAAAGCTGATTGCAATAACTTCAGCCGCAAACTGCAAGTCTGCGGTAGAGACAACATGGTCAAATTCTAAAAGCTGTCCGGGCCCAACACATTCGTAAGGGAAAAGTATGCGAATCTCCCCCGTCCTACTGCTGTCCGCCGCGTGGAACCGCACGCCCACCGCGTCGTAGGGGCCGTCAAACACTCCCCAGCCAAACCACCACACAGCTCCAGTGTTTCTCACGGCTCCCGAAAAGCGAACGATCCCCGGCGCTGGGCTCTCGAAAGCCACGCGCTCGAATTTACAGGCGCATCCCTCGGCGCTGTTCCAATCCTGATCGAGAATCGCCGCCAAACACTCCTTGCCTCGCTCCGAGTCTGCCGCGGATGATGGCGCGATCACCCCGAAAGTGGGAAACTGCGGCTCAAGCCGCATATTGGCCTCGCGATACCAGCGCTGATCGGCGGATTGAAAAAGTGAGATTTTTTTTTGCAGCCCGCTCGCATAATCGTCGGCGGCGCATACTTCGAAGAAGCGGCCTGAAGAAAATTGAGTTAACGATTCAATTTTCGGCTGCATGAGAACTCACAGAATTGGTCCCGTGCGAGAACGGGTAATAATTGGACGGATCGTAATGACTACTCGGCTGCTCATTCAAAATAACTCAGAAATCGTGGAGGCCGTCGGCGCCTCGCTTCACCTCTCCCCCCAGGACAGCCACTACATCAAAGATGTGCTGCGGCTATCACCGGGAGACCAATTAGTCTTAGTAAATCCAAATACCACTGCCGAGATGTTAGTGAAAGTCACCAGTCTCGGCGCGCAAATCAGCGTCGAAACGATCTCCCTTTCGTATCCTCCCGCATTACAATCGCCCGTGGCAGCACTCATATATCCGTTGACCAAAGGGGACACGCTCGAATGGGTACTCGAGAAGGGGTGCGAACTCGGCGTTCCCCACTTTATGATTTGGCAATCCGAACGGAGCATCGTGCGCCTGGGCGACACCCGCGACCGAGAAAAAAAGATTGAGCGCTGGAGTAAAATTCTTCGCGCCGCGTGCCAGCAATCGCATAAAAATTCTCTGCCGCGCCTTTCGCTGTTTGAATCGCTCCCTCCGCTACTTAACGAACACAGCGGTAGCGCGGATACCAATCTCGTATGTTCGCTCGAATCGAATTCGCTGCCCATCAGTGAGCACGTTTCCAATCGAAAACGCTACACCATAGCGGTCGGACCAGAAGGAGATTTCTCCCCGAACGAACTATCTCAGCTCGAGCAATCCGGATTTTTAAAGAGTTCGCTTGGCCCCTACCGCCTGCGCGCTGAAACCGCGGCCATCGCCGCTGTCTCGATGGTTGTGGGAATCTGCGGCTTTTCAACCTCGCAGCACGCGCGATAGAATATAATCCATGGCGGCTCGCGAAACGATTGAATTGCTCTTCGAGCAGATTAAAGAAGAAACTGCGCGCGATGCCGCTGGTCAGGAAATTGAACTCGAGCTGGCCCAGCTTCATCAGTTCACTCAAGTCGAACACGAAAAAATCGCCGTTCTCTTCGATCTCGCGCTAGAGCAAGTGGTTGATCCTGAGCATAAAGACCGCTACCTCAACCTCTCGCAGCTCTCGGAAAGGCGTGTCACAGAATCGAGCGCGCTTACTACCGCTCTTCAGCGATTTGAGCGCATAGTGCAGGCGCCGTTCGGCGCAAAGAAAGCTTCAACCGCCGCAGCAGACACCTCATATCGGCAACCCCTGTACCGGGCCGCGGTCCGCGTGGTTCCGGCGCAGCCCCGTGATCGCTTGAGCGCGCTGCTCATCGATTTACTGTGTGCGGGGCTGATATCAGCCATCGCACTCGTTCCACTCTCGCCGTTAACCGACACTTCGCCGCTGCACGACATCGGATTGAAGAATGTTCCAAAGATTTACGAGTACATTTCCCTCAGCGTGCTGTATCTCAAAATTCTTCTGATCGTACTGATGA
>CAYTAW010000429.1:0-3164 GCA_964435675.1 uncultured Bdellovibrionales bacterium | reverse complement strand
AACCGTAGAAAATCATTTACTCGTCGAGCTACCCATGGTATGTTCGAGCTAATAAATGAAGGGTTTCATTTTTTTTATCCCCAATAGTCAGCAGAAAAATCTGATGACAATTAGCAAAACGACTCTTTACCTTAGTCGCGAACGTTCATTCATAAGTGGTATGAGGTCCATAGCGTAAGGGGTAGCTCTTGGCAGAACGTGTGTTCGATAGTTTTAAGCGGGTTAAGAATTATGAATATAGGTTACGGTGTAGGCAGATTGGCCCGTGGGTTGGCGATTTACCGTCGACACTTAATTGGTGCGTACCTATCTGATATTCCACCTTGTTTTTTATTCGTTCCGGGGCGTTGCCTGCGTTCTTCTAGAATTCCGCTAATTTATGTAACAGAGCTCGGAGTGAGTTCGACTTATTAGCGGAAGTTATGGAGTAAACGCGATGGCCTCAACCGTATCACATGAAGCGACCGCTTCTCAGCCGGAAATGGCGTTGGAAACGAACCCGATAAAACAGGTAACCTATGATGCCGTCGTGGTCGGCGGCGGGCTCGCAGGCCTCCACGCGACACGAGCTTTGATTGAAGATGGTCGGGCGGTTATGCTGGTGGAGTCGCGGGATCAGGCGGGCGGACGCACCGTACGCACACGCAGAGATCATGGCAGTGTGCCGCTCGGCGAGCTTGGCGCGATGTTCGTTCATGACCTCTCAACAAAGGAAGAATTAGAAAAAAACGGCGCGAAGGTAATTGACTTTCCCTCTCACGCCTACTTCATTGCAAAAGATGGGGTTCTCACTAACGTGGGCGAATCGAATAGCCCGTTGAATAAAGGCGGGGAACTTATCGCAGAAGCAAAGCTTCAGGCAACCAATATGTCGATGGCGGAGTTCCTCTCTCGGTCGAAAATTTTTCAAGAACAGTTTACAGCGGACGAGCGGCAAATGGTCGCGGCGCTGTTCGAGGCCGATTTGGGGGGAGAGCTCGATAAGGTAGGAATCGCGTGCTTGCTTTATGATAAGCAGACCCTCGGCGGGGGAACCGATATGTTCGGTTATTGTATCAGTGGGGGATTCAGTAATTTGACGCGTGCGATTGTTGAGGCAATTCCTGAGGAAGCGAGGATGCTCGGAACGGATGCGAAAAATATCGTCGTCAAAAATGACGGAACAATATCGCTGCAAGTGGCTTTGCCCCCGGACGGTCCAATTGGAGAACAGCGCCCAGACCATTTGCAGGCGCATCGCCCCGACAGTGAACTCATTACGAACGGATTGGTGCTTGCGATTCCACCAACCGCGCTCAGAGAGCTTTCCATTCGATACGAGTCACCCGAGCAGGTCGATCTGGTTGATTGCGGTCACCCTTCGGCGACGCGCGCGTTTGACTCGGCGGCGAGAAGGGGGCAGGCATTGAACCTGTTAGATCGAGTTACTCCTGATGTGTATCGTGCGATTAACATGATGGAGGGCGGCAACGTCGTCAAAGTCGCTGTTCGCCTGAGAGGTACTATTGTTCCCGGTGAGCCGTTTTCGCACGTCACTGTCGCGGATTCCGATGACGGCAAGGTTCCGTGCGCGAGCGTCTGGGGGTTGTCAGTCCCTCATTATGGCGATTCTACGCTAGTTACCGACGAACAAACGGTGGTCATGTATATGGGTGGGGGGCAGGCGCTCCGATTCGCTGAGTTTCTAAAGAGCGTCAGTGGTGATAAGGAACAGATTAATGCCGCTGTGCGAATGTATTTGAAGGAAAATCTTGGAATTGAGGAATCCCGAGTCCTTGGCGACGCACAGATTTCGCAGTGGATCGCCAGCACCGGGCGTATTGCGTACACCTATCTGCTTGCCGATGATAAACCGCTCGAATTCAATCCACGCGAGGTGTTTTCGAAGCCGATCGTGCCCGACGCTAATATATACGTTTCCGGCGAGGCGTATGATCCGATTGGAGGTTCGATGACCACGGGGGCGTGGCATAGTGGAAGGACTGCAGCGTCGTTGGTCTAGAGAAGTCACGCAGGGGCAGATATCGGCGCCGGTATCGATCCTTGATTTCGACCGACTACGATCTCAATGTGATTATCTTGAATGTTGGGCGAGTTAATCTATAAGCCGTCACGGATCCGGTTGATTGAGTCCGAGGGCAGTCGGGTATTGGCTTGTCCGGATTCCGAGCGCTAAAAGAGCTCTACCATTAATGGGAATTATCGGCGGCTTCCATGTCATCGCCGGTAATATCACTCGTCCCGCGCATTGTGGCATTCGCGGCTTCCGTTTTTTCGACCTCGATTGATGCTGAAAGCGGAACCGCTGGCGCATTAACACGAATCACTTTGATGGCATGAAGTCCCTTTGGCCCTTCATGGAGCTGGTATTCGACCTCTTCGCCGTCTTTTAAAGTTTTAAATCCTTCGGACTCGATTGCCGAGAAATGCACGAAAACGTCGCGGCCGCTTGTATGTTCGATGAAGCCAAACCCTTTGGCGTCATTGAACCACTTTACCACACCTTTCAGCACTTCTCCTTCTTTTGATTCGTCACTCATAACTAAAAGACTCCTATCCCCATCGCCGCACTAGTAAACTTCAACCGCTAAAATAAAATTTTTGTTAACTACACTTGAAGCGCTACAATTAATTTCAACCAAGCAACTTCGAAGAGGTAATTCCTGTGATAAGGATAATTCTTGAGATAATTGGGAAAGAACGCCATTTGGTGAATTGAAAATCACCCGGTTATTAGTTGCCGATCGAGAATCGGACGGAAGTGGAAGAGTTCCAACTTTCATTTAATGGCCACAAGCAGGCATGGTGCATGCCCCGTACGCTAGTCAGGTAACTTATAACCGCTTGAAATACATAGGGCAAGACAATTTTTTCAGCTCAGCAGTACGGGGGCAAGTTGAGTCATATCGGCAGAACCGGACCGAATTTGGGGGGATAGAGAAACAAGCTAAAATCGGTTAGATTTGTTCACTACGGCCTTCCTTCTTTGTGTGTGGCCATATAAACGCTTCCAGGGTTGCACACCATTTATCTTATGGAACAGTATTTCACTCAAGTGCTCGATCGAGTTTACGAGCCGATTATTGTCCTCTCGAGCGAGGGGAAAAGTCTCTATTTCAATCGCGCGGTATCCTCATTTCTCGGATTGCCCCCCGATGATACGA
>CAYTAW010000428.1:0-3190 GCA_964435675.1 uncultured Bdellovibrionales bacterium | reverse complement strand
GTGAATCAGCTGCTTGATCAGCGTCCGCACCTGGTTCGTCCATACGCACCAGGGACTATCGATGAAAAATTGATCCATTTTGCTGACGTAAATTCAACGGATAGCGAAACGGGGTTCGAAGATTTCGTTCGCGGCGGATTCAAGCTTAAGAAGGAAATGTCTCAGGGCAGTTATGAGGTGCCGAAGAGCACCACTGAATTTCAGGCACACCTGACTCGCGAGGCGGGATTTTTGAAATACATTTCGTATTTGATGAATGAAATTCAAGATAGGCTTGAACCGGAACTGCGCACGAGAACCGCTGCGCGGCTTGAAGACGCTCAGGCGAGAATGGCACAATTGATTGAAAATTTCGAAGGAAAGGACGCAATCGCTGTGATGCAGATTGCTTTCGATGTCCTGCGAGCAAATTAACTATGCATCTGAGGGGGGATGCCTGGCGCGTGCGTGTCTGGCATCCCGCTGATTTTTGGCAATTACAACTCTCAATTGCGGCAGCAGAATTACAGCCAAAGAGGTACCACCTTCTTTTTTGAGAGAGTGGACAACAATCGAAGCTATTTAGCGATTAAAGGAACATGGGCAGAGATCTACGTTCCAAAGACCCCGAGCGCTTCCACTCGCTCACAATCAGGACTGAGCAACGAGTAAGACTTTTCTCCATATCGGCTGATTAAGGCCGTTCTTTTGCCATTCGCGCAGTGTGCGCTTATCCCTTCAAGATTTTCCGAAACAATCAGAGAAGGGTCTGTAATGTTTTCCTAGAAAAGAAGCTTCCCAGAAAAGAAGCTGCTACCTAGCGAAGTAGCGAAGGGGTTGTCACACGTGCTTGAGTCTTGGGGGGTGTTAGCGTCTCTGAGAGAAAAGAGAAGGGTCGCTCTCGGGTCGATTTGAGAGTTTTGACTCTAATATAGTTGAGATCCACATTCATACCATTGAGCGTCGCTGGAATTTCTGGTCCGGCTTTCAAAATGGCAGTGCTGAAATAAACTCGCGCATAGTTGTGAGCTGAAAAATTCGGCATACGGCGAAAGATTAGCCCGTTTCTTAACCATATCAACTCCTGCACATTCCAGAGCAGAGCGAAACGTTCATATTGCTGCGAAGACTCTCCGGAGCGAGGAGCCCGCCATAAGCTGGTAGCGAACGGATGAAAACTTAGGCCTGCGAGATTCTTAAAATGATTATGGAGATGGAAGTTTGTATATACCTTATTGGGAACTTTACCTTCATTAATGTCGATCTCAAAATTGATATTAGATTTTTTGGCCCGCTCTCCCGTGTTTACCATGCGCATCAGCCAGAATGCGTTGTTTAACCATCCACGCTCCGGTAGGCCCGAAACGATATACTCTGCCTCAAAGTAGCCATATCGCTGCTCTGTTTGAGAAGCCATAGATCCGGTCGTCCATCCGGTCCGCACCGGATCCGCATTCCTTTCGGTCTTGAATCGGCACACCGTATGATCGCCACGCTCATCGGAGGGACCACGGGCGAGGACAATATTTTCAATAAATCTTCGAGAAAGAATGTGATTCTCTTGTTGTCCATTACGAGAAATCCATTTTGTTTTAGTGAGCCCAAGTGAGAGCTGCTGGTCACATTCCTCTGAAAGCGCAGGATTCGGGCTTCCGATTGAGCTTTTAATGTCTTCGATAGTTCCAAGATTTGTCAGTTTACGCTGGTCATCCTCCTGCAAATGGCGTGCAAAGTAGGCGATCTTGGCAATAGTTCCATTGAGATGGCGCGCATATTTTGTGCTGTCGATATGTCCGATGGTGAGACTGGATTGTCCTATTGAAACACTTGCCGTGGTGTCCAGCTTTTCGGAATTCTCTACAGCGAAACGCTCTCCTCCGTTGATCATGAGGCTGGACAGACTAGACCCACCAGATGTTATTGGAAGCGAATACCCCGCACTCAGACGAAAAAAGTCGCCCGGGTGATATTCTTCCGGCAAATGGTGAACGAAATTCTCGCCATTTCTTTGCGCTATCTGGAGAAAGCCACCCTTCACTCCAATCACTTGACGCTGCCCACTTCCTCGCTTTTCAAGAAAATATGAAAACATCCGGGGGAAATCGTAGTTCCGCATCCCATCGATCAGAAAGTTCCCTTGACTCGGATTATACCACCCGAATTCAGTGCTATTAGAATTGGGTCTAACAATAAGCTGGTCTGCATCCCTCCTTGCTGATTGGCTGTCCGTTGGAATATAGCTGGTCGGAAACTCCCCGTCTTCCGCTTGAATTCCCCAGAGGTCCAACGTCCGATCTCCACTTTTGGACGGTTCGACGACTATTTCTAATTCCAGATATCCGGCGGAAACGGTGACGGGTGTTCTTGTCCAAGCATGGACCCAAGAGCCGTCAAGGGGTTGAACGCCACCATATAAATCTCTTGGATCTGCAACTGTTGGTCGGAATGTGCCAGGATCGAAATACTGGTGACGAATATCAATGACTCCCGTGGTCCAGCTGTCCTGTAAAACTCCCGAGGGCGCATACGATCGCAATCTGATACGAAAGAGCGCTGGTTGATTTGGAGAAGCAGGTTCTCCTGTCATCACATCATAAGCGAGGGCCGGATGCATATCATTGGCGTACAACGAAACGGAAATGATGCTCGCTTCGGGAAGCTGAAATCTCTGGGAAATTGAACCCGTCGATGTATTTGCATCAAGCGTAAGCCGTGTTGCTTTATTCTTGCTGGGCGTTGTCGATGATGATGCAGAAACCGCCACTCTTTTGCTCGTCCAGGATTCCAGGGCAACAAATGATTGTTTGAGAAAATTGGTCCGGGCTTCTTCAATTAAAATACCAGAAGCACGGCGGTCGCAGCCAGGATTCTGAAGAATGTTTGAATTGAGATCCTCGCAAAGGTAAGGATTATAGGTGATTCTCGGCTGCCCGGGAGGAAAGGCAACGTAGGCTCCGTTTCGTTCAAAGCCCCACCCGATTGAGTCGCGGGTGAAGCTAAATTTAGCGTCAGTTCTCTTCATGAACTGCGAGTTAGTGAATGATACCTCAAAATCTGGACGGGGTTGACGGTCTGCCTGTTGAGCGCATACAGATCGACCACACGCAAGCATTGCAAAGGCGAGAAATGCACTTTTTACCGTGTTTTTGCGAAAGTACGCATGCGAGAGACCTGGTCCTCGGCAGGGTGTTTTCCAGTGTCGAGATATTTC
>CAYTAW010000427.1:1462-3208 GCA_964435675.1 uncultured Bdellovibrionales bacterium | reverse complement strand
GTCTGGATTCGCGCTGCTCAGCGCTTCGGGATTCACCGATCCTTATGCGTTTATTACCGGTGATTGGCTCATAAACTATCGGCTGTTGACCGATTATGCGTCCCTTCCCGCTACGCTTTTGAGTTATATCGGAGAGATGCGCGGATTGCCTTCCGCAACACCAAGAGAATTTGCGACGGCTGCTCCGCTGCTGGTCTTCGGAATTATTTCCGTGTTTGATATGTCAAAGCGTGGCGCATGGCAGCTGAGCTTTCTCTCGTTGGTGGGGATTGTTCTTGTCGGGCTCATGCTGAAATTTTTACCCCTTTTTGCAATTTTCTCGCTGCCTGCGGCGATACATGGCTCTCTTGCGCTCGAAAGCTTGCTCGCTCGCGGCGGCATGGGCGTGCGGCAATTGAGTGGTGTCGTCTCCGCGGCTGCGCTGGCTGTTATGACGCTTCTTGCGCTTGTGGGATCGCCGTGGTTCTTTGATTCGAATCGCAACCTATGGGTGTTTCTTCCGCGCGCCCTCTGTGAGGGTGCGGCTGATGCTGCCTCGGATCTTCATGCGGACGGCCCGTTTGTGGTGCTCACCCATTTTAACGACGGCGGCTGGTGCCGCTGGTTCGCTTATCAAAAACGACCGGATGTAGATCTGCGCGTTACCGGTGACGGGCGCACGCAAGATCTGCCGGACGAAATCGTGCTTGATTCGTTCGAAGTTTTCGAAGACGCCCCACGAGGTTTGGCGCGTATTCGCGATCTGCAGCCACACATGGCGCTTGTACCCAAGACGACTCCGCTCGGAGAGTATTTGCTCAGCGAGAGCGACTGGATGGTGTCCCGAGAATCGCCTTTTCACCGGCTATTTTCGCGGCGATCGATCGGGAAATACGGCTCTCTCGGTGCGAAAAATTCTTAGAACCTAAAGCGAGATCTCCCAATCCGGCCCCATACGACGTGTTTTTCTATAGAATGACTATTTTTATGAAATCCGCGGACGGGTGTAGTAAATGGCGGCGTGGTACTCTTCAACATAAGGGTGTATGTCAGGGTCGGTTGTTGAAAATAAGGTACCCATTCTCGCGCCAAATGAAACGCTGAGAACGAGTTTCTCCTCTTCGCAGCGCATTTTTGGAACTGAAGTGCAATTTACCGTCTCGCATCTCCGCGATATCGTCGAATCGATATCCATCGCAGATCGTGAGGTGTTCGATGATTTTTTAAGTAAAGATCCCGATCTTGCTCAGCTCCGGCAATCGCTTCTTGCAGAGCATAGCGCCGAAAAAGATTTGTCCCAGTCGCTCGCGCTTCTTGCCGCAGAAAAAATCGGCTCGCTTGTCTCGGCAGAGGCGCGTCCCGCGATAAAAACCATAGTCGATTTTTACTTCGGATACCTACGCCCCTTTCCCGATGTGACCGAGGTCGAATCTTTGACGGCGCTGCTCGGGCACCTAGATGAGCTTCCCGAGTGGAACGTGATGATGGCGCAAGACTTGGAGGGGCGAGTAATTGCTGCGTGTTCGGGGCAGTTGGTGGAGGTGCCGTGCGCATCGGGAAATTTTAAAATCGCTTGGAACGAGCATACTTGGGTCAATACAGAGCACCGCCGAAATAAAATCGGAGACACCCTTGCGACGCTCTTTGAAGCGAAAGCCGAGGCTGCGGGGGCGATCGGCGTAATGATCGAGATTGATAACCCCTATGCTATTACCAAAGATCCTCGGGCCTTTGTGGATAATCGCGATAATCGCCAAAAGTTTTGGA
>CAYTAW010000427.1:0-1452 GCA_964435675.1 uncultured Bdellovibrionales bacterium | reverse complement strand
CTGCAGTTCTGGGGAAGGCAGGGGTATAGCTTCATCTGCACGCAGAAGGAAGTGGTAATGCGAGAGGCGCCGGACTTAATGGTTATTCCCTATGCGCAGATCTCGCTTGATCTCGGGAAGGTCGGCTCCTGCGAAACTATTTCGATGGCGTTCAAACCGAACGGCAACTTCGACGGCTCCTGTTTGCAGAAGGATCAGTACTTGGCAACCTACCTCGCTCTGCAGCAGACAATCGATACGCGGTCACAATACTTCCCTGAGCTTGTGCGGACGATTGGTGAGATTGAACGGATTGCGGGTTCCGACGCGCTCTTTCTCGTTCCGCTCAACGACCCGCGTGTGTTCGATGTGCTCGAGAGCACCTATCCATACGCCAAACCGCTTATTTTTCAAGACGACATCGATTACTGCAATCGTCGATTGGCGCAAGATATAAGCGCCGACGAACGGGAGGTGCTCACCCGATCGCGCGAGTATTTAGAACGAGAACTCCCGGCGGCAAGGCAGTTCTGCGAAGAGCAGATTTCTCTCGCTTCTTTTGGCCCCCCGGATATAAGCAAGAAGCCGACGCGTTCCCGAATTAGCGGCATGACGCTCAACGCAATCTAAAAAATCGCGCGATTATTCCGCGACAGCGATTGACGTGCGATAATCGTCGAGTGCGCATTGTATGACGTGGCGCGCGGTTTCCGCGCCGTACATGGAGGCAATTTCAATTTTGCGCGGTGAATCACCGGGAATCTCTTTATACGTCAAGAAGTAGTGATGCAGCGCATTGATTACTGATTTTGGGCAATTCGCGATGTCGGTCACGCCGCCATAAACACCGTCTTGGTCGAGAACGGCGATAATCTTGTCATCGGCTTCATTTTTGTCGATCAGGCGAAATCCGCCGATCGGGATGGCTTTAACCAGGATATTTCCGTGTTGAATTGGTTTTTCGGTCAGCACGCAGATGTCAATCGGATCGCGATCCCCGAATTCCACGTTGCGGCCAGTTTCTTTAGCGCACAGTTTCCCGACCGATTCGCCGCAATATGTTTGCGGGATAAAACCGTAGAGAGAGGGGCAATGATTCGAAAATTTTTGCGGTCGGTCGACTTTTAGGAAACCGGTTTCTTTGTCGATTTCGTATTTCACCACGTCCGTCGGGATAATCTCGATGTAAGCGGTCACTTTGCGCGGGCATTCCTCGCCCGGCGAGATGCCGTGCCACGGGTGCGCCTTGTATTTGGGAGTTCGGGTGGGGGTATGTGCTCGGGAATTCATAGGTTTCCGATACGTATCATTATTTGCGAAAAAGAGATATTCTTTAACTCAGCCCTTGAAGCAAACCGCGGAGATGGTTAGCTGATTAGGTGGGGCGATTTGGCGCCCAGATTTGATTTTAGTCCAAGGTGTTAAGATGCCGATCTACGAATACGAATGCCCAGAATGCGGACGGTTTGAGGC
>CAYTAW010000426.1:0-3209 GCA_964435675.1 uncultured Bdellovibrionales bacterium | reverse complement strand
CATTCAGGGACTGCTTCCAAAGCGGCAATACGAAATTGCGGAGAGCATAGGTGAAACGGTGGCGCGTGATTTGCTCTCTCACGAGGATGTCAGAAATGCTGTCGGAAAACTTTCACTGGTCGATGATTTTGCCGCGTTGATCGATCGCCAGGTGGATAGCTTTATCGGAAAATTTCCGATGCTTGCCATGTTTCTGCAGGGTGACGTGTTGTCTCAGATTAAATTGGGATTCCGTGGAGAAATTTCGAATGCCCTGCCGGAAGTTTTGGAAAAGATCATGGATGGCGTCGAGGAGAACCTTGATTTTAAAGAGATTGTCAGTCAGCGCATCAAAAATTTCGATATTTCCAAACTCGAGCAGATTGTCTACCGAATTTCTTCCAAAGAGCTAAAAGCGATTGAAATTCTTGGCGGTGTCCTCGGGTTTTTAGTCGGCCTTTTTCAGCTCCTATTGCTGCAGATCGGGCTTTAACGGCGGTGCACCCGCGGGGAGCGGGATCTCTACTTTGCCCCGCACTGCGCATCTGTTAATTTAGTGTTCCAGATGAAGATTGATGAAGCGCTGCGCATACTGGAGCTCTCTGCGGAAAGTTCGTACAGTGACGCGCGCAAAGCATATAAGGAGCTTATTCAGGTTTGGCACAGCGATCGCTACCAGCACAGTGCGCATCTATTGGAGCGAGCCAAAGAAAAAACGAGGCTGTTGAATGAAGCTTGGGAGGTGATTTCGGCGGAAGGGGAAGAAAAATTCGATAATCGCCGGAGGAGCAAAGCGGCGGCTGAGCAGAAGAAGCATCCGTATTCGCCTCGCGGCGGCAGTCCGAACCGCACCGGGCCAATTAAGCTGCGCAACTTTAAGTCGAGCGGCGTAATGATGGTGCCAATATGGAAAAACCGGCCCCTCTTGAGCCGCAGAAGGGTGTCGGTCCTGCTGTGCGCGTTGGGCTTGCTTGGTTATGGCTGCTACCGCTTTCCGGACTTGTTGGAAGAAGTGCAGCTGCTGCTGTCGGGAAAATCCGATTTGGCTCAGGTGGAGCAGTGCGGCGCGGGTGGAAAAGGTTCACGGCTGCGGGTAATAGATGGTGTGCTTGTTCGTGATCTTCCCGATAGGGCTCTCCGCCTTACACTTTCCAAGGACGATAAGATCATCACGGCGTGCCCCGATCAAATTGCCGCTGTGTATTTACCCTCCGATATTGAAGTCGTGCGGCTAGGAGCGGCTGCGCGAGATCTGTGGTGGCACGTCGCGCTTCAGCTTATCGGCTGCGGCGCGCTACCCCTGTATCTTCTCTATAAGATATTTGGCTGAAAACCGGCGAAAGTCATGGAATTAGAATTTGTAGAGCGATATTTTACCGTCGCTTATCAATACAAAAATGGTAGCTCCAGACTTCGCTACGAATTGAGCGTCAAATACGGCGTTGGTATTTTGCTGGGTATATAAATCTTTGAATGTCCATGAGGCGCCGGGGAGCGCGGTGATCAGGTGATTGTTCGTCGCCAAAATTACCGGATCCGCTGGGGCGGTTCCGCTTGGCGAAATTCGATTCACCGCGTACGATCCGGGGAAAATATGGAGCAAATCGAGAGAGTAGCGATCGGTGCCGCTAATCGGCGTAAGCAGGCTCAATCGCCCTTGTGCGAGTTGGCCATAATTTGAATGCCATCCGTCTCCTATCAGGAGCTGCGCCGCCGGGCCGTTGCCGCGGTAGAATGAAAGCGAGGAAACTCCGCGGTAGCTCGGGAGCGTCCTCAACCCGTCTTTCCCCTTTTTAAGCAACAGATCTCCGTCCTGCCCCTGCACATCGCCATACATTCTGCCGATCATCAGCAGGTCGCCACTCGCGGCGACACTTGTTCCCATGCGCACGCTTTGCGCTTTTTCATACCGCCAATTGTTGGACGATACCGGCGTGAGTCTTCCTGTTTCCGTTTCATATTTCGAAACAAAGTATGCCGCGGTTACATGACCCTCATCAGCTTTCAAGTAGTTCATCTGTGAGCGTTCGGTCGGGAACGTATAGATCGTCGTTTCGTTCGCCAAAGACATAGAGTAGCTAACCAGCCGGAGCGGCGCATTGAGATCTCCCCGTCCGAGACCGTACGCCACTAACACCTGCGCGTCTTTGCCGCTGCCGAAAAGGGTAGCCGCCCATATGTGTCCGAGCGAGGTTCCCTCGGCGACTTTTGTGGCTGCGCCATTCTTGAAGCTAAAGAGTTGGAGCTTTTTCTGGGCGTCTGAAGAGATAAGGATGAGCGGTTCCACCGCGCCTTCATTAAGCACGCGGGCGGTATCTGCTTCCTCCGCAAGAGTCGCGACCGGGTGTAGCTCCGCCGCCGGCTGGGCGTTGGCTGCATTGATCCATCCGGGGGTAAGTAATAGAAAGATAGCCAATGTGATTTTGCTTAAAAGAGTTACGATATCGCCGGCTTTATTACTCATAAAAAGTAGTTCCTTAAATCTTGTCGTTGCCTGAAAATGCTCGCTAATGCTCAGCAAAAAGTCAATTGTCATTCTCTGTGTTCGGAGGCCGACGCTGAGCCGATCCTAAAGCTGTTCTCGTATTCTCTTCGCCAGTAGCGTATTGCGCGAATGGCCGCTCATTCGTTTGCAGGCGATATTCAATGCGCGTTTAGAGCCGACAATTATCAACAATTTTTTTGCGCGCGTGATGCCGGTGTAAATAAGCTGCCGTTCGAGTAACGTATACTGCGAATCGTGCAGCACGAGTACGACGCACGGGACTTCGGAGCCCTGCGATCGGTGAACGGTAATCGCATAAGCCAGGGAAAGTTGAGAAAGGGACTCGCTGCTGTATTGAATCAACCTGCCGTCCCATAGTTCGACCCACACCGTCCGGTTCTTGCGATCGATCTGAAAAATCGTGCCCGCATCTCCGTTGAATACGCCGATGTCGTCGATATTGTAGTTGTTGACGCGCTGGCAAACGCGATCGTTGACACGCAGCGTGAGATCTCCGTGCGTAAGCTCTTGCTCTGCGTCAATTGAGCCGCTAGGGTTGAGCCGTTCCTGCAGGCGCTTGTTGAGAGCGATCGTCCCTAACGGTCCGCGATTGGAGGGCGTCAGTACGGTAATCTCTCCCGGAGAAAATCCAAACTTTTTCGGCAGCTGATCGGCGATGAGCTTTTCGACGAGCTGCGCGGTTTCTTCGGCATCGGCGCGCGCTATAAAATACGCATCCGACTTG
>CAYTAW010000425.1:0-3230 GCA_964435675.1 uncultured Bdellovibrionales bacterium | reverse complement strand
GTGCCGATGTTCCAGAACTTTATATGCGTTGCAGTTGGCGTGCATCGAGGGATGATGAAATGCCGGGTGGGCATTTCTACCGGCGCCAGAAGTTCCCGTCTTGGCGTCGATTACGACATCACCTGAAAGTTCATCACGAAGAGGGGCGAGCGCCAAAATCGCCGCACCCGCTAAGCAGCCGGGATTTGCGACGACTCGGGCTTTCGCGATCGTGCTGCGATACAGTTCGGGAAGGCCATAGGCGATTTGATTACGTTCGTCCGGACGAAAATCCGTTTCTGGGTACCATTTTTTCGCTAGTTCGACTTCGTGAAGCCGCAGATCGCCGGAAAGATCGATGATTTTAACGTGTTGCATGCGCGGGTCGCGCATCAGCGAGAGCGCTTGGTTTCCGGAAGTTCCATGCGGCAGCGCGCAGAAAATAACTCCGGGTGCCCCCGAAAATGCTGTTGGATCAAGTTCTGTTGCACAGACAATAGAGCCTATTGCGCCGCACAGATGCGGATGGAGGGTCCGGACCGGAGAGCCGGCCGAAGAGGAGGAGACGAGCCCGGCAATTTCGACGTCTGGGTGTACCGCAAGCAGCCGCAATAACTCGCCAGCGCCGTATCCCGAAGCTCCTAAAATACCGATTCGTATCTTTTTATCACTCATTAGATTGCCTTTCTCCGTGGATCTAAAACTATATAGTTTGCCGGCGCAACTTGTAAACCAGCGCAAATAGCGGCGGTCTTTAGATTTTTTATAGATAGTGTATCCTCTAACGCCTATGATATTGACTGAAAGGAGCGCGCAGTCGTGAGTTTACAGCCGATAGTGGTAATTCCGGCGCGCTACGGATCGACCCGTTTCCCGGGAAAGCCGCTGGCGATCGTTCGCGGCCGCCCGATGATTCAGCGTGTGTGGGAAGTTGCGTCGGCCGCCGTCGGAGCGGAAAACGTCTTTGTTGCCACTGACGATCAGCGCATCGCCCAAGCTGTAACGAATTTCGGCGGCTCGGTGGTCATGACCCCGCCGGAATGCGAGAACGGAACCGAGCGCGTTCACGAGGCGCTGAAAGTGCTCAAGCGCCCGACTGACGTGGTCATTAATTTTCAGGGCGATGCGCCGCTTACACCTCCATGGTTCATCGAAGCGCTCGTCGCGGAAATGCAGCGCGATTTGAGCTGCGACTTTTGCACCCCGGCGGTGCAAATCGGAGTGGAACAATACGCTAAGATCGTTGAATCAAAAAAAAGCAATCCGTTTTCAGGCGCGTTTGTTGTTTTCGACTTTAATCGCGACGCGCTCTATTTTTCCAAGCAGATTATCCCGGCACTCCGCAGCGCTTCTGATGAGAGGCTTCCGGTTTATAAACATATCGGGCTCTATGCCTATAGAGGCTATGCACTTGAACGGTACATGAAGTTAAAACCGGGATTGCTTGAGCGCACCGAAGGGCTCGAGCAGCTGCGTGTGCTTGAGAATGGACTAAAGATGCGCGTAGTGCCGGTGGACTTTCGCGGTCGCACCTCGTGGGCGATTGACGCGCCCGATGATTTGAAGATCGTGGAATCAATAATTGAGCGTGAAGGAGAGATTGTACCGGCATGAGGCTCATTCTTCTACGTCATGGAAATACATTTAATCCTGGTGAGAATGCGGTCTGGGTCGGCAAGCGTGAAGATTTGCCACTCGTTGCGCAGGGCAAAGTGCAGGCGCAATCTGTCGCTGGCGTATTAAATGAACTTGACGTGTATCCCGATGCGCTCTACTGCAGTTCACTGAAGAGAACCCGGGAGTTCGCGCAGATTCTTAAGAAGGTTTGCGGCTGGGAAACGGCGATCACGGCGGACGAGCGCCTCGATGAGCTCGACTATGGAGCATGGTCGTGCTTGACCTCTGAGGAGATTGCCGCGCGGGGATTTGTCGTGGAACTGCAGCAATGGAACGATCACTGTGTATGGCCCGAAAATGCCGGTTGGGAAGGAACCCCCGAGCTCATCCGCGCCGAAGTAGATGACTTCGTGCAGGATGCGATTAAAACGTTTGATGATGATGCGACGGTAGTGGGCGTAACCAGCAACGGGCGGATTCGGTATTTTCTATCTCTCGATCCAGAAGCGTTCCAATACGCGGTCAAGCAGGAACGTGTAAAAGTAAAAACGGGCCACGCCGCTATTTTCGAAGTATCGCGCCGGGGAGTATTCCTGAAGGGCTGGAATCTTTCACCGCAGGAACTCGCGGTGGCACTCGCTGGTGAAGGGTAACGGAGGACGTTGTGGATACCGCATATTTGCAGGCAATAGATCCGTTCGCAATCCAGCCGCAGCATGTTTTCGGCTTTGAGTGGCAGCTCGCTACGTGCGTCTTCATCTTTTTGATTTATCTTGCGATACGCAAATACCTTTTGATCCAGAAGCCGGCGGCGCCGGGCGAACAGGTTTCCAACTTTGTCTTCGCCAGCGCGGTCGTCTTGATTGGATTCCAGTTAATCAAAAATTTTGGCATCCGCTGGTATGGCCTGGCGTACTTAACAGGGTTTGTTTCGGGCTATCTGATTATTCAGGTATTAGCGGCGCGTGGACGCTTGCTGATTGCGGCGCAGCAGATCGGCGACTTCGTCTTTGCGGTTGCTTTAGGCACGATAGTCGGGGGCCGTCTTGGCTACTGTATTTTTTATAGTCCAGGACTGCTGACTGATATTTATTGGATTCCAGTTCAATTGCACTTCCCAATCGAATTGTCATTTCATCTTCCATTTTGGGGCGTGCTCGCCGTGCATAACGGCGGAATGGCTAGCCACGGCGGAATAATTGGAATTGTTGTTGCGTGTTATTTGTTCGCTCGATCACGCGGAGTCGCAACAGCGCACCTGTGTGACCTAACGACCTTGGGGGGCACTATCGGGGTCTTTTTCGGGCGTATCGCCAATTTTATAAATGGGGAACTGGTGGGAAGACCCGCGGGAGAGGCGGTCTCATGGGCGGTAAAATTCCCTCAGGACATATATCTTTGGCCGTCCCAGGATCCCTCTCGACTACTTTCGTTGCGCAGTGTGGCGGAATCTATCGGAATAACTCCCGCGAATTGGGGTAATCTGCTTTCCGGATTGGGGCGTGAAGCGAGTGCGCCGCAAAGAGTCGAGGAAGCGCTGACTCGGATTGTCTCCGAAGTGCAGCAAGGAAATCCGACGGTGAGCGCTGCACTGAGCCCGCTGCTTGAAGCGCGGCATCCTTCACAGCTTTATG
>CAYTAW010000424.1:0-3232 GCA_964435675.1 uncultured Bdellovibrionales bacterium | reverse complement strand
ATCCCGGCCAGCCGCGTCTCACCCAGATGTCGAGATGATTTAACGCAACGGCCCGGACGCGAACCAGGGCCTCGCCATTTTGCGGTACCGGGTCAGGTAGGTCGCCATAGCGCAGCCGATCTATCTCCCCGTGCTCTTCGAAATAAAGGGCTTTCACTTAGTGCCGTTCTTTTTGTAGAGAAAACTTGTCCATCCATCCTCGCCAGTTTCAGAAACGGTACTGCACGACGTATGGAAGCGTTCGCGAATCATTTCGGCGCGTGACTCCATAATGCCGGCTAGAATTAGCACGCCGTTCTCGTTCAGCCGTGAGATCATGTGATCGTGATATTGGCACAGCACTTCGGCATAGATATTGGCGATGATCATATCATAGCCGCCCTTCATCTGTTCTATCGAATTGACCGACAGGTTTATCCGCGAGGTCAGGCGGTTAAGCTCGACATTTTCCCTGGCATTCGCAACTGCTGAGGCATCGTTATCGATGGCATCCACTTTGCTGACGGTGTACTCGAGTGCCGCTGCAATTGCAAGTATGCCGTTGCCCGTACCGAAATCGAGGATTGAGCGGCACTGCCGTGTCTCAGCATTTTGAATGTGGCTCATGGCGAGCCGGGTGCTGGGGTGGTGACCGGTTCCGAACCCTTCTCCCGGGATGATAAGAATCGTTCCGGATCCCGGCGCTGGTTGGCCGACGGACTCCACCAACGGGGAAATAGTCACACGCCCGACGGTGATTGGCCGCCAAATATCAGCGCACGCTTGCACCCAATTTTTATTTTCTAACTGTTCAAAGGAGCGAATACGCCACCCTTTGCGCGCGCACAGGTCCACGGCTGCCTCGGCTATGCTCTGTTCGTCGGCAAGAAAAATGGTCAGCTCATCTACGCCCACTTCCACGCCGAGCGCCCCGAGTTCATGAAAATCGAAGGAATCGTCCTCAGGGTTTGGGCATTCTACCGTGAGTCGGCGATAAGACTTCATCGCTTCTTGCCGCCTTTCTAAGCGGGAACCGAAGTGCGCGTTCCTTCCAGCGCTTTGTTGATGCGCGGATCGGTGAGGATGTATGGAGACGTCCCCTTTTTCTCTTTCTCCTCGAATGAGGAGCGTGCGGTAAGGGAGGAGCGGAGCGGCTTGGTAAACTGCAGCAGCTTTTTATATTCGAGAATGGTGCGCAGTTGGTCAGCCCCATTCTTTTCGGCAAATATATATTCGTCGTGCGTTATGCCGATAATGTTTGCATAATAAAAAGGTCCTTCGCTGCTCAACTGCTCTTCTTTGACCGCCGCGAACTGTGAGCAAAAAATCGAAGAGAGATCGGAGTCGAAATCGGGGATTAATGTCACGCCTTCGGTCATTTTTAAATCGGCCCGCAACGTTTTTGACGGTGTGCTCTGCATCAATATCCAGCCCATCGTTAACGGGCGAAGCGGCCAAAGCGGGATTTCGTCGAGGTGATCTTTGTTGCCGGCGGCTAGTTCTCCGGATATTGGAAGTTGGAGAACCATCTCCGTTCCGAAACCTTTGCTTTTCTTGGCTTTTAGTCCCTGCTTGCGAAGGCCATCGGTGCAATAGATCAAGTAATGCGTCTTTTCGCGGCTCGCGTACGCCTGGAAAATGGCGACTTGGACTTTGCGATCGATGTCATTCGGAAGTTCGGCGATATCGTATCCGAGTGCGCCTAATTCTTTGACAAGATTCATTTCATGAACGGCAAGCGGAGCTCCGTATGCGGCCTGCAGCAATTCCCATGATGATTCGAGCACCGGACGTTCCCGCACGAGCGATCGCCCGACCGCGGTCGGCTCTGAATAGTGAGACTGCAGAAAGATGTCCGAACCTGCGAACCAGTCTTTAAATTCTTCGCCTTGGCGGTTGTGCAGCGCGTAAAAGGTGCCCAGTGCCGAAAAGAAATTCGAACTGCCGTTGGCGATTACTAAATATACCAAGCGCTCGATAAGGTAGGCGAGTTCTCCGCGGATGTCTTTTTCGGAAACTTGAATCGTGCGGTGTACGGGCATGAACGCGTACACACGTTGGGATAATTCCTTGAGTTCGATTAATCCACTGTATGTTTCGCGATGAAATTGAGTCGGATTCGAGCACTTTTCGAATTCGATTGTGCGCACGAATTCCTTGCGCACAATCAGCTGCGCGTCCTGCTGATAGGAGCGATCGATGGCGCGAACGCGGGGAAAAAGAATTCCGAAGCCGTCGAGGTATACGGGAAGATCGCGGCTGAGGAAGTATCGAATCGAATCTTGCAGAAGAGAGAGCAGGTTTTGTGTTTCGAGGGTCAGCATATCGTTTTCGATTCCATTCGTCGTCCCGCTTTCCAATCGCGAAGGGCGAGTGGTCGATGCATGAGCTGCGGAACTTTGGAAGTCGTTCTGAGTGGACATTCTCGTGCGTTAAAAAAAATATTTTGAACAGAGTTCCGGAGATTAGCGTATTTGTCAGTGAGCGTCTAGAGTAGAGAAGTGCGGGGTGATGCTCTCAGAATATTTATGGCAGTCTGGAGTCAAGAGGGTTGTATACAAATGAAAAAGTTTCGGATCTCTCTTTCGAAAGATCCGAAACGGTGTGTGTCAAATGACGATTCATTTTGAAACTATTACAGTGCACCCGATGTTCGCGTTCAGGTGAACGGCAATAAGCTCAAACGATCGCCGTCGAGACTATGCGACCGCCAGGTCGCCCGGTCTCTTTTCCTCTTCTTCGGGCTTAGATTTTTCTTTCTCACGTTCGTCGCTTAGGCTGGAAACAGCCGAACGCTCCGAACGCTTTGCGTCCATGGAAAATGTTCTTGAATAACCGTTGATTGCTACTGGAGTAGTAAACATAGGACAACCTCCGTGTGTCTTACTGCTTTCTAAAGCACCGAGCCTCCTTGGCTCAGTTATATAGGCAATCGGAGGAACTGCGTGCTTCCATTACGATCTGGCGCACGAAAAAATCCTAGTAGTAATTTTTTCGCCTGGCTATATAAACCAGGCGCAACAATGTTTACCCAATTACTTTGGTAACTGCGGAGAGTAGCTGCTCTTTCGGAACGGCGCCGACCACCTGATCCACCACCTGGCCGCCTTTGAAAAAAACCAGATTGGGGATACCGCGCACCTTATACTGAGTTGGGGTCTTGGGATTATCGTCAACGTTGACCTTAACAATCTTCAATTTACCGGCGTATTCGCCTGCTATCTCTTCTAGAATCGGGGCAATGCTCTTACAG
>CAYTAW010000423.1:0-3261 GCA_964435675.1 uncultured Bdellovibrionales bacterium | reverse complement strand
CTATGGAAGAAGATGGCGCCGCGCTTGAGCGCTGGGCGGGTACAGAGCGTGGCCCTCAAACTGCTCGTTGAGCGTGAGCGTGAGCGCATCGCCTTTAGACCGGCTACGTTCTGGGATTTAAAAGCGCGCTTTTGTAAAAAAGGGGATCCGGCCGGTGAGTTCGAAGGGGAGCTCACGCTGGTAAACGAATCGCGAGTTGCCTCGGGAAAAGATTTCGATCCTAAGACGGGTAAACTTTTTGCCGATTCAAAAGTTCGGCACCTTTCTGAAGATGACGCGCAAAAACTAAAGGAAGCGCTAAGCGGTCAGGACGCGCTCGTCTCTTCTGTTGAGGAAAAACCATTTACCAGCAAACCGCCGGCGCCATTTACAACGAGCACATTGCAGCAAGAAGCGAGCTCCAAATTGAGTTTCGCGGCGCGCCGCACAATGTCGGTAGCGCAGACGCTATACGAAAACGGCTTTATCACCTACATGCGTACCGATTCGACGACGCTTTCGACCGAGGCACTTGAGGGCGCGCGGTCTCTTATTTTACGTGAATTCGGGAAAGACTATCTGCCGGAAAGCGCCCGCATATACAAAACGAAGGTAAAGAACGCGCAAGAAGCGCACGAAGCTATCCGTCCGGCGGGAAGCGATTTCGCCCATCCGAGCGCAGTGCGCGATAAACTCGGCGTCGAAGCGTTTAAATTATATGAGTTGATCTGGCAGCGCACCCTTGCTTCACAGATGACAGAAGCGCGCGGCATGCGCGTCGTGGTGCAGCTCAAGTGCGGCGAGGCGACCTTTCGAGCTTCCGGCAAAACGATTCTCTTTCCTGGATTCCTGCGCGCCTATGTCGAAGGCTCCGTTGATCCCGATGCCGAACTCGCGGAACAAGAGCGCATCCTTCCGCAATTAACGCAGGGAGAGATGGTGCTTTCGCTCGGATTCGACGCCCTGTCGCATACCACCCAGCCGCCTGCGCGCTACACCGAAGGTACGTTGATTCGTGAACTCGAGCGTCTCGGGATTGGGCGCCCAAGTACGTGGGCTACAATTGTGGATGTCGTGCTCTCGCGGACCTATGCGTTCAAAAAAGGAACGGCGCTTGTTCCGACATTTTTAGCGACCGCAGTCGTCGGCTTGATGGATGGGTACTTCACCAATCTCGTCGATTATGAATTCACCGCGCGCATGGAAGATGATCTCGACGCTATTTCGCGCGGAGAGATTAATGGCCAAAGTTATCTGAAAAAATTCTATTTCGGGAATGGTCATCCAGGACTCAAAACATTAGTAAAGACCGGTGAGGAGACGATCGATCCACGCATTGTTTGCGGTATCCCCATTGGTGAAGACGCTAGCGGACGTAAAATCGAAATTCGCATCGGACGCTTCGGCCCATTTCTGTCGAATGGGGAGAATCGCGCGAGCGTGCCCGATACGCTCCCGCCTGATGAACTCTCTATTGCGAGCGCCGAGAAATTGCTGGCCGATGCGGCTAAAGGTCCCGAATCGCTCGGCGTCGATCCGACGACCAATGAACCAGTTTATCTAAAGAACGGGCGGTTCGGCCCGTATATACAGCGCGGCGAAATGAAAGAGGGGGAAGAGAAGCCGAAAATGGCTTCGCTCCTTCCCGGTATGACCCCGCAGGATGTTACCTTCGAAGTAGCGCTCCAGCTCCTACAATTCCCGAAGCTGCTCGGTAAGCATCCCGAGACGAATGAAGATATATTCGCCGCCACCGGTCGCTACGGCCCGTATATCAAATCCGGATCAGATACGCGTAGCATTCCTCTCGATACGCTCTCGCCGCTGACGATTACCCTGAACGATGCGATTGAACTTTTCAAGCAGCCGAAAACGCGTGGCCGCGGCGCGCAGCCGAAAGTTATGCGCGAAGTCGGCAAGCATCCGGTGACCGAGAAGATGATGCAGATCAAGAGTGGCCGCTACGGACCGTATGTCACCGATGGCGAGACAAACGCCTCCTTGCCGCAGGGCAGCGATCCAGCGGCAATTACCGTTGAAGAGGCGGCCAACTTAATCGACGCGCGCGCGGCCCGGGTCGCCGAGGGGGGCGGGCGTAAGAAAAAGCCGAAGAAAGAACCCAAGAAAGCTTCACCTAAACCCAAGGCTGAAAAGAAGCCAAAAGCTGAAAAGACAAAGACCGAAAAGCCGAAGGCAGCGAAAAAGAAGAAGAAAGCGGCTGACGAAGAATAAGCGGCACCATGCTCGAAATCTTTCGCTCCGGAAGGCTCGCGGGCGACGCACTGCGGCGCTATCGATCGCTGACGGTACTCGGTGCTTCAACCATTATATTGGTTGACTTGCTTGATGTCGCGCTGCCAATCATCTTAAAGGAGATTATTGATGCGATCGAAGCGGGCGACCAAGGGTTGCTGCCGCGCATCTGCCTACTCTATATCGCCATTTCTTTTGTTCAAGCCATCTGCCGCATTCTTTGGCGTGTGGGATTTTTCCAGCTCGGCACGAGAATGGCGCGGGATACGCGTGAACGCATTCTCGTGCGCCTGCTGCAGCTCCCACTGACTTTTTTTAGTCGTCGCCGTACTGGTGATCTCGTCTCGCTTGCACAGAGTGACACAGAGGCTGTGCGTCATGTGCTCGAATCGGGGATGATTACCATCTTCGACGGGGTACTGTATCTGGTCGTCATCCCTATCGTCATGTTCTATCTGTCGCCGAAGTTGGCGCTGATTTCCTTGCTACCCATCCCGCTCATCCCACTGATAGTGCGCCGCAACGAGAAGCGCTTGAAGCAGGCGGCGCGTGAGCAGCAAGAGGCGGTCGCTGCGCTTGCCGACCGCGCGCATGAAAGTTTCTCGACCGTTCGGTTGATTAAGAGCTTCGCGAAGGAAGATAACTTTCTCGCCCGCTTTTCGCGTTCGTCCGAGGATGTCGCCAATCGCAGTGTTGAGCTCGCGCGGCGTGAGGCGCTGTTTGCCCCGCAAATGGAAGGGGTAATTAGTTTTTCAACGGCGGTTGTGTTGTTGATTGGCGGTTCGTTGGTAGTTGATGGACAGCTAACGATCGGTGCGTTCATAGCATTCCAGCGCTATCTGCAGCAGCTTCTTTGGCCGACGCAGGCCGTGGGGATATGGTTCTCTCACGTGCAGCGTGCTACCGCGTCGAGCGAACGCATCGAACGGGTGCTGAATGAACCTGATGACCGGCCCGTGAAAGGCGGTGCGTCCACCAGCGCGAATGAACTGCCGCTGACGGTAAAGGAGTTGCGCTTTGGATATCCTG
>CAYTAW010000422.1:0-3267 GCA_964435675.1 uncultured Bdellovibrionales bacterium | reverse complement strand
GAATATGGAGTTTGAATTGATTGAGCACAGAGCCATCTTCCTGGCTTACGAATGGGGCGGCGGCAATTTGACGAATTAACTGAAACTCCGCATCTTTGCGCAGGGTGAGCGCTGAAGTCAGTGATATCAAATAGACCGATACTATCACCGAATAAATAGCCACGCGCGGGCGCAAAAAGCGGTACGGCGCGCCGGCTAGAACATTCTCAGTAGCATAGCGAACGAGTCCCGGTTTTCGGCCGATTTTTGTCATGACAGAATCGCATGCGTCCATACAGGACGTGCACTGGACGCACTCAAGCTGCAGTCCGTTTCTAATATCGATTCCTGCCGGGCATACTTTGACGCACAAGGCACAGTCGATGCAGTCGCCGTCGACTGTACCCGCCTTGCCACGCGGTTCGCCGCGGGAAGGATCGTAGCTCACAGCGAGTGAATTGCGGTCCATCAATACTGATTGGAATCTGGCATACGGGCACAGTACGGAACAAAATTGTTCGCGAAACCATCCGAATTCGAAGAGTAGAAATCCCATAAACGCAAGGGTAGCGGCGAAAAGTCGGGGGTGCTCAGCGGGTGATTGTCGCATCATCGAAAGCAGTTCTTCTCGACCAACAAAATAAGCCAAAAAGGTGCTCGCCAGACCCCAGCTGATAATGGCAAAAATGGCGAATTTGATGAGTTTTCGCAGCGCTTTGTCGAGTGTCAGTGGCCCGGCGTCCCGGCGTTTGCGCTGTAATGGACCGCCTTCGATCAAGCGCTCAATCGGGCGAAAAACGAATTCAAGAAAAACCGTTTGTGGACACGCCCATCCACACCAGATGCGTCCAAAGAGAGCCGTGAAAAGAAAAAGCGAAAAGGCGAGCGTTCCGAGTATCAAGAAGAGGTAGAACGTTTCGGTAGCGTAAAAAGTTTGACCGAATATGGTGAACTCGCGGCGAACGATATCAAGTCGAACGGCTTGCGCCCCGTTGATCACCAGCCAGGGCATGATTAAATAAGTAATAAGGAGCAGGGTCGCTACAACGGTGCGGCGACTTCTGAATTTTCCCGCGACGGCAGCGGGGTATACCCATTTGCGATATCCCTTGCTGTCCAGCGTACAAAGCGTTTCACGAAAATCCTCCAACGCGCCACTCCTCGAAAAAGCTTCAATCTTTCTCGCCTTCCGGCGCTTTGCCTTTTACGTTGTTATTGCGGATGGACCATATGAAAACAGCGAGGTCGTCAATTTCTTCGGGGCTGAGAACGCCTTTCCATGCAAGCATGCCTTTGGCGGGAACGCCCATCGCGATCGTTTTCTGTATCTCATCGATTTTACCACCATGCAGCCAGTATTCATCGGTTAAGTTCGGACCGACTAATCCTTCACCTTGCTGTCCGTGACAAACGGCGCAGCGTACGAGGAAAATCTCCTTTCCCTTTCCGACATGTTCGGGATTCTCGGCAATTGCCCGTAATTGATCCGCCCCGGCGGCTTTCGGCGCATTCGCTTGCTCGATCGCTATGCGTTTTGCTGTCAACGCTTCCATCTCGCGCGTGAGCACCTCCTGGTCGGTTGGAGTATTCATGCCATGAATATACCATGCGTACATCGCGCCGATGATAACGGTAATCGCGAAAAGCGCTAGCCACCAACGGGGAAGGTCATTGTCATATTCTTGGATCCCGTCGTAGCTCGAATCCAGCAGCTCATCCTTACGTTCACTCACAACTCTCTCCTTCGAGGGGAAGACGCGCAGCGTCCTCATACACTTTTTTTCTGATAGGAAGAAAAACCCAGGCAAGAATCGCAAGAAAGATGGCAAAAAAGACAATCACCGAGATCTGCGTCCAGACGCCTACCGCCACATTTTGAAAAAGTCTGCTCATCATGTCACTTCACCTTGATATCGGTACCGAGGCGTTGGAGGTACGCAATAAGTGCCACGATCTCTTTGCCGCTCACCCGATCTTTGGATGCGCCCTGGCTGATGAGGTCGTTCGCGACTGTTTGGGCTTGCGCTGCCATCTGCTCCTTGGCTGTGCGGATGTCATCAACGGTATACGGCACGCCTAATTTTTTCATTACTGATATCTTGCGTTCGATGGTCGAGTCATCGAGAGAGTCAGCGTAGAGCCACTTGTAGGCGGGCATGATCGATCCCGGACTTGTGGCACGCGGGTCTTCCATATGCCGATAGTGCCACATGCTTGGGTACTTCCCGCCGACACGGTGAAGATCGGGGCCAGTGCGTTTCGATCCAAATTGAAATGGATGATCATAGACGAACTCGCCCGACTTTGAATAATCGCCATAGCGCACGACTTCATCACGGAACGGCCTTACCATTTGTGAGTGGCAGGTATAGCAGCCTTCACGCACATAAATGTCGCGTCCTTCAAGTTCGAGCGGTGTGTACGGCTTGACGGACGATATTGTCGGCACATTGGAAGAGACGGCGGCCATCGGAATGATCTCGACCATACCGCCTATCACGACCGCCACGAGCGTTAAAATGCTGAACATGAACGCGCGTCCCTCCAAGCGATAATGCCAGGTGCGATTTGGCGGCAATGGCCCCTCAGTGGCATTCTTCGCAAGCGCATATGCGGATGCGTCGGTATCGCCAACTGCGAGACCTGCCCGTTTAGCAGCGCGTATGGTCATGAATACGTTTGCGACCATTATGAGCATGCCGCTTAAGTATAGAGTTCCTCCAATTGCGCGAAACCAATAGTAGGGGACAAGCTTGGTGACCGTCTCGATGAAGTCGGGATATTTCAGATTTCCTTCGTCAGTGAAGGCGCGCCACATCAAACCTTGCGTGATGCCGGCAGTCCACATAGAGGTGATATAAAGAACGATGCCGGCAGTCGCGATCCACAGATGAGCGCTGACAAGCTTCTCGGACCATATTTTTCGTCCCCACAATTTGGGGATGAGCCAGTAGATCATTCCAAATGCGATAAAGCCGTTCCATCCGAGAGCGCCGCCGTGCACGTGAGCGATTGTCCAGTCTGTATAATGAGATAGGCTATTGACGATCTTAATCGACATCATCGGACCTTCGAATGTCGACATTCCATAGAAGGTGACCGCAATTACGAAAAATTTGAGAATCGGATCTGTACGCAGCTTATCCCAAGCACCGCGCAAGGTAAGAAGGCCGTTTATCATTCCTCCCCATGAAGGCGCGATGAGCGCGATCGAAAACACGCTGCCCATGGTTTGGGCCCATTCGGGGAGAGAGGAATAGAGAAGATGATGCGGCCCGGCCCAAATAT
>CAYTAW010000421.1:0-3284 GCA_964435675.1 uncultured Bdellovibrionales bacterium | reverse complement strand
AGGAAGCCATGATAAATATCTCTTCTCTGATACCGAAGTCCTTGGGGCTCGCTATTCAAACTGCCGATGGAATCAATGATTGTGGCGCAATTGTTGGAAGCGTAAAAGATCTAAACAAGAATGAGTACTATGGGTATCGCCTGGCACCAACAGCGTGTGGATACTAATCAAGTTCTTCGCTCAGCTGCGCCGTTCTGGTACTATGCAGAGAGTTGACAATGCAGCAAACGCCTTTGGTTGTGTGGAGAAGCTATTGAAAGGATTTCTTTAGTGCTGCGCATAAATTCTTTGTGCTCACCGGTTTTTTACGTGTGTTCCGCGCGAGCAGGTAGCGCTTCGAGGCGATTTTTCTCTCCCCATATTCCAGTGAAAATTGCAGCGTGGTGTTCTTCGCAACGGCGGGCAGTGCTTTTGAGGAGGCCGAATACCTGCCGTCGGCGCCAGTGGTAAACGACGCTATTTCACCACAAGAGGTCTTGCCGGCTTGGAGTTTCAGCGAAACCGTCCTTTGCGCTCCATTACCCGTGCCCGGGGTGATCGAGTAGGTTAAGAGGGGAGCGAGCGAGCCGCTCTTTGCTTTCTTGGCGGTAAGCTTCAGTTTTAGTTCGAAGTCGCTTCCTGGTCCGCTGTCGTGGGGGATTCCTTTCCAATATTCCAAGAGTGATTTCAGGGCCTGCGGCGGATTAACCGGCGCGCTATGTCCTTTTTGATCTTTCCCGTTTACGCCATGGCATGAGGCGCACACGCGTATCTCACCTGGTTGAAAGGTGAGCCAAAATCTCTCTCTCACGACTCCGACACCGTTGTTATCCGTCAATTGATACGTGAGCGCGCGACGCGCGGGAACAAATGCCGCGAGCGATCCATCAGCCGCAATTTTGACTGACCCCGCAACTGAGTGTGCGTCGGGATTTGAGCTGACTGAGTGCATCGGCTGCGCGATGACGCGGCGTCCATTCGCGCCGTTCGACTCGTAGGCCCGGATCAGATCACCTTGAAAGATCTGCAGCAGTCCGATTTCGTAGGCTTTGCCCGATTTCGCGATGGTGCTGGTTGAGCTTCCGGCCACTGTGAGGTTAAACGGTTGTTGGTGATCGAGTTCGTCTCGCGTTGTTACATTCCGGCTGACGATGAGAGCGAGATTGTTGTCACGTAGATAGGTTTTGAACTCGTTTAAATCGACAGCCGCGGAATTAAACATCTCTTTTTCGGGTGCTTCGAGATCTTTAGGGATAGCATTCGGCTTCGCGCGAATACGAATCTCTTGAGGCTGAAGTTCCCATAGGGTGGCGTTTGTGTATGTCACCATTTGATCAGGGCTCCAGTAATTCACGGACTTCGTGATTCCGCTCGTGAGAAAGTCGGTGGGCGCCGCGTAACTTCCGGAAAATTCATATTTTCGCAACCGGAACGAGTAGCGCGACTGCGGCGCGGCAGAACTTCCGATATTGCTATCGGAGCGAGTCGTTCCAGCGTGGGCGGCGATAAGCGTGCCGTCGCTGAGCGGCATGGGATCGCGCGAAAGTCCAATATGATTTCCGCTCGGGGAATCGCTCGGATTTGCGGTATCGTGATGAGTCACGTAGGTAATGGCAATCTTATCGGCTGTCAATGACGGAGGTGCGTCCATCTTGATAATCTGACCTGAAGCGTGCGTGCCGAATTCGGGCGCGTTGATTCCGTAATAGACTCCCTGGAATTGCGGATGCTCATGTATTTGAAAGAAGTTTTCAATCGATTTTTGATTGAAGCGAGTATATTGAGAATAAAATTCTTCGATGTTCGGATCGTTGTTGAAGGATTTCCCGATATAACTCACCAGTTCATGACGCCCAATATGGTTGACAGTTTCCATCTCCGTGCCATCTTCGTTAATTTGCCACGGAAAGAAATGATTGAATGAATGCCGATCAAGGATTGAGTTTGGGGGAAGTTCGCAGTTGCCTCGCGGCTCAGGAAATACCTCCGTATCGGTGTCGAGTTGCTGAGCGTTCGGCAACTCATTTTCGAAATTGAATGCGCCGAAGCTTGATTGCGAGCAGCGGTTCTGTTGATCACGTTGTAGGTGGTCCCAGCGCGTAAAGAGTACCCGGCCAAAGGAATCGAGGGAGGGGTTGAAATCGCCTGACGGGGAATGGTCGAGCTGAAAGATGTCTCCGGTGGCCGGATTGAGGCTCCACAGCCCGGTGTTGGTCGGTGTTGATTCATATTCATCGCGCTGCGGATAGGTGTGCGTGAGTCCTGCGTGGGGCCGATCGGAAACAAAGATGATCCGTTCATTAGTTCCATAGATTGGCATTACATTGTTATAATCCGCTGATTGATTGGGAACTTTGGTAATTACGGGAATCTGCGATTGCCCAATATTCGTTACTTCGTAAATTTGCCAACGATACGACTTGTATTGGTACTGCTGCGTCGGCGCACCGATTACCATGCTGAAGATTATTTTGTTGCCGTTCCAGTGTACTGAAGGATCGCGAACCGCAATTGCGTTTGCCCCTTGAAATCCCGAGTTTCCGAAGCCAGCGGCTGCAGTGATATTTTTTAGCGTCCCGTCGCTGTAGCGGATATAAAGATCTCCGCCGCGAGGTATAGAGTCGAGAGTCGCCTGATGGTTGCCGAAAGTTGCATTCGCAGTGGCGAAATCGGCCGGGTGCGGCGGCTGGGTAACAAAGACAATGTCCGGTAGGGCTGCTGCTGATAACGGCCAACCTATTGAAAATGCGATTAAAAGCAGCTTGCGCCAGTACATCAACACTCCGCCAATCCTCAACAGTATCGGCCAGTACCGCGCAGGGCCTAAGTTTCTGTAAGAAAAATTTGTAGATTATGGAAGGCAATAAAAAAGTTCCGCTATCTAGTAAAGACAGCGCACGGCGCAATATCTAGTCCGACAAATGAATGATCGGCGCCTTCTGAAGAGTGGTCTGGCATATCCATCGTTGAATTGGATCTCGCGCCAATTCACGCTCTGTTTGACCGCTCGCTCGGCCCATGCCGGTCACCGAGTTTCCTGTGCTATCACCAATTGCTTGCACCGCGTCTTTGGTTCCAGGCACAATCATACCTTCCGGAAACACCAAACGTATAATTTGCAGTAGTAAAATTCTTCATGTGGCCCTCGCTCGCTCATCAATCTCTGATTGGGTGAGGTCAATCGCATGAGAGGCGTCCTCGTTCACTAGAATGAGGAACGGACTCTTCAGCCTTTCTTGACGTAAAACGGGCTGCACCAGGCCATTTCGCCATCGCTCTGAATTGCTTTTATGAAATACGGCGTT
>CAYTAW010000420.1:0-3298 GCA_964435675.1 uncultured Bdellovibrionales bacterium | reverse complement strand
TGCGTACTCCGCCGGAATTTGCCGGGCAACATGATCCGCACATCTGGTTCAATGTTGAGTTGTGGAGCGGAACCGTCGAGGCGGTGCGCAAGGGATTGAGCGAGCTCGTCCCTGCTGAGAGGGAGCGCTTCAGCGCTGCGGCGGAGCGTTACCGCGTGCGGTTAAGCGTGCTGCACCGCTGGGTGGCCGAGCAGATTGAAACGATCCCCAAAACGCAGCGCGTGCTAATCACCGCGCATGACGCCTTCGGATATTTCGGCGCCGCATACGGGCTTGAGGTCGCTGGTCTGCAGGGTATAAGTACGGCAAGCGAGTTCGGATTGGTTGATATACAGCGCCTGAGCCGAATGATTATCGAGCGCAATATCAAGGCGATCTTTGTCGAGACCAGTGTGCCGCAGCGGTTCATCATTTCGATCCAACAGGGGGTCGCCGCCGAGGGAAAAAATGTGGCAATTGGTGGAACGCTTTACTCGGACGCGCTCGGCGGGCCTGGTTCCAATGCCGATACCTATGAAAACATGGTGAAAGCCAATGTCGAGACGATTGTCGGAGCGTTGCGATGAGCACGGAGCCCATTACGTTCGAAGTGCATGATCTCACGGTAAGCTACCAGCACCGTCCAGTATTATGGGGGGTCGATTTTACGCTTCCTGAGGCGCAGCGTATTGCAATCGTTGGACCGAATGGCGCCGGCAAATCAACGTTGCTCAAGGCGATGCTGGGCTTGGTTCCGCTCGCGAGCGGCGCGGTACAGCTCTTCGGAGTGCCGGTGGAACAAAAACGGTCGGTCATCGCGTACGTGCCGCAGCGAAGCGAGGTTGATTGGGATTTTCCGATTCAGGTAAGCGACGTAGTCCTCATGGGACGGCGCGGCAAGCTTCCTTTTTATCGCGGCGTGTCGGCGGCTGATCGCGAACGCGCTCAGTACGCGCTCGAGCAGGTAGGGATGGCTGACTACCGACACCGTCAGATCAGCCAGCTGTCCGGCGGGCAGCAGCAGCGCGTATTCATTGCCCGCGCCCTGGCGCAGGATGCGACCGTATATATTTTAGATGAGCCGTTTGCCGGCGTCGACGCGGCTACTGAAAAAGCAATTGCCGATTTGTTTATTGAAATCGAGCGCCAGAAAAAAACGGTGATCGCCGTGCACCACGATTTGGCGACGGTCAGCGAGTATTTCTCCTGGTGTTTGCTACTTAACTTGCGGCTGATTGCGGTTGGCTCGGTCAAAGAAGTTTTCAGCGCGGAGAATTTACAGCGCACGTACGGCGGGCGTCTCGGTCTTTTATCGGAAGTGGCGGAGCGGCTCCGCAAACAGGAGTGGCATACGCGTGCCGAATAGCCTTTTTACTTTCCTAACGCAGCCTAATACGCTCTGGGTGCTGACCGGCGCGTTGATGCTCGGATTCAGCGCGGGCGTGCTGGGGTGTTTTGCGTTTTTGAAACGTCGGGCGTTAATTGGCGACACGCTCGCCCACGCCGCTCTACCCGGCGTGACATCGGCGTTCCTGCTGACCGGTTCGCGATCGCCGGTGGTGGTGATTGTGGGAGCGATGACCAGCGGTTTTATCGGATTGTGGACTGTAGAATTGCTGCGCCGCCACACGAAGATTAAAGAAGACTCGGCGCTGGCAATCGTGCTGTCGTTCTTCTTTGCTGTCGGCGTATTTCAGTTGACGATTATTCAGAAGATTCCGACGGCGGCTCAGGCAGGCCTCGATAAGATATTGTTCGGACAAGCGGCTTCGCTCGTGCCCGATGATCTTGCTGTTCTCAGTGTGCTCAGCGCGCTCATTTTAGTTTCGACAATTATTTTTTTCGATCGTTTTCGTATGATTATCTTCGATCCGAACTATGCGCGAGTTGCGGGAATCAATATCGGCGCGTATGAAAAGCTGCTGGCACTGCTCGTTATGCTCGCGGTGGTCATTGGAATCCAGCTTGTCGGAATCGTACTCGTGGCGGCCCTAATGATTACTCCTGCGGCGGCGGCGCGCTACTGGACAAACCGCCTTTCAATTATGTTGACCCTCGCCGGGTTATGCGGTTCGCTCGCGGGAATTTTCGGCGCGCTGATCTCCACGCTTGCGCCGCGTATGCCGACTGGGCCATGGATGGTCGTGGCGGTCACTATTCTTTTTGTAGTCTCTGCGATGTTCGCCCCGGAACGGGGAATGTCAGCGCGCTATATCCGCCGTTTGCGCACGGCGCGGCGTATCGCGGCAGAGAATATCGTGCGCACGCTCTTTAAGCTTGATGAATCGAATCCTCAAGGGGCGGCCGCGCAGGCGCAGCTGCTTCATTTTCGTCAATTCGATTTTTCGAAGTTAGAGCGAATTTTATCGCGACTGGAGCGCAAAGGTTTTATTACACGCAGCGGAGAGCAGGTGACCTTGACCGAGTTAGGGCTTGAGATGGGGCGAAAGATAACCAGGCGTCACCGTTTGTGGGAATTGTATCTTACCAAAAATACCGCGATCTCTTCGGACCACGCGCATTTCGACGCCGAAGAGATAGAACATATGTTGACTCCGGAGCTGGAAGCGCAATTGTTACGAGAGCTTGAATATCCTTCGCACGATCCTCATGGGAAAGAAATACCGGGTTGACGAGGGGTGACAGATCGGCGCAGCTCAACTATTTAGTTTTGCGTCTGGTCGGGCGAGTGTATAATCAGCCAATAAGGCTGCCGTATTGAGCAGCCGTCTTTTTTTAATTTTTCGGTTTTCTATGACATTTAAAATCGCCGAAATCAAGAACCCCATCATTCACCGCAATCTCTCTCCGGCGAAATTGTATGAGGCGGCCCTCGCCGCAGAAGATCAGAGCATGATCACCGATTCGGGCGCACTGGCTGTTTCCTCCGGAAAGAAAACGGGGAGAAGTCCAAACGACAAGCGAATCGTCGAGCATCCCGAAAGCAACGGCAACATTTGGTGGGGATCGGTTAATATTAAACTCGACGATCGCGTCTTCAGCATTAACCACGAGCGCGCAATCGACTATCTCGACATCTGCGAGCAAATTTACGTCTTTGATGGATTTGCCGGCTGGGATCCGGCGCTGCGGCTCAAGGTTCGTATCATTTGTACTCGCCCGTATCACGCGCTTTTCATGCACAATATGCTGATTCGCCCGACGGAAGTGGAACTCGCGAATTTTGGTGAGCCTGATTTTGTGGTGATTAATGCCGGCAAATTTCCGGCAAATCGCTTTACCGATCAGATGACCTCTGAAACGAGCATTGATGTCAGTTTCGAACGAAAACGCATGGTGATTCTCGGTACCGAGTATG